>JAODBB010000213.1 GCA_025463745.1 Subtercola sp. | reverse complement strand
CAAGGCCTCGTCGTAACACAGTGTTAACCTCCGGCGGCGTGTTAGTAACCGAACTCGCAGCCAAGGGTCGTACCGTAAGTGTCATCAGGTATGGCACCTGATCGAAGCGGCCACATAAGTACGTTTCGAAACCAGCCAGGTCAGATAAGACTTAGGGGCCGCTTCGCCGGAAAGAGATCCGGGTGCGAGCATCGCCGCCCGGGGTTGGAGTACTTGTGCCCGATCAGAAAACTCAAAAGTCCGTCACCACCAGTGCGAAATTGAACAGCAGCGTCAAACAAGCCGAGCGTACCTACGTGTTAGATACCTCGGTTTTGTTGTCTGACCCGAAGGCGATTTTTCGGTTCGCCGAGCATCCTGTGGTCTTGCCGGTGGTGGTCATCTCTGAGCTCGAATCGAAACGAAACGACCCGGAGATCGGATATTTTGCACGCCAAGCACTTCGAAATCTCGATGAGTTGCGGGTGTTGCACGAGCGACTCGACTTTCCGATAGCGGTGGGTGATTCCGGCGGCAGCCTCCGGGTCGAGTTGAATCACTCCAACATGTCGGTGCTGCCCTCGGGGTTGCAGTTGAACGACAACGACTCACGAATTCTGGCCGTCGCTCTCAACCTCTCGAATGACGGTTTCGACGTCACGGTGGTCTCAAAAGACCTGCCGCTGCGTGTCAAAGCCGCCTCGATCGGTCTCGCCGCCGAAGAGTACCGGGCCGAACTCGCCGTTGATTCCGGATGGACGGGGCTCGACGACATCACGCTGAGTGCTGCTGACATGTCGAAGCTCTACGAGTCCGAGGGAATGGAAACCGACCTCGTCAAAGACATGCCCATCAACACCGGGCTGGTCATCCACTCCGACAGAGGATCAGCGCTCGGCCGCGTCAACGGCAAACGCAGCTTCCAATTGGTGCGCGGCGATCGCGATGTGTTCGGGTTGCACGGCCGTTCGGCAGAGCAGCGCGTGGCGATCGACATGCTGCTCGACCCGGAAGTCGGCATCATCTCGCTGGGGGGTCGAGCCGGTACGGGGAAGTCCGCTCTGGCCCTGTGCGCGGGGCTCGAAGCCGTTCTCGAGAAGCAGCAGCACCGCAAGATCATGGTGTTCCGCCCGCTGTACGCAGTGGGTGGCCAGGAACTCGGCTTCTTGCCGGGTGATGCATCCGAGAAGATGAATCCGTGGGCCCAGGCGGTATTCGACACCCTCGGTTCGCTCGTGTCTCAGAACGTTCTCGATGAGGTGGTCGAGCGGGGCATTCTCGAGGTGTTGCCGCTCACCCACATTCGTGGTCGGTCGCTGCACGATGCGTTTGTGATCGTCGACGAGGCACAATCGCTCGAACGTAACGTTCTGCTGACGGTGCTCTCGCGAATCGGATCGAACTCTCGTGTCGTTCTCACGCACGACGTCGCCCAGCGCGACAACCTGCGTGTCGGGCGGCATGACGGTGTCGCCTCGGTGATCGAGACGTTGAAGGGGCACCCGTTGTTCGGGCACATCACGCTGACGCGCTCGGAGCGCTCGGCGATCGCGGCTCTGGTGACCGAGATGCTGGAGCAGAACGAACTCACCTGACCCGGGGCCATAGCTCGCGAGAGAAGCCGAATCGGTCGAGAGAACCTGGCGCACCACGTTCTCTCGACCGATTCGGCTTCTCTCGTCGAGAACGGCTGCGTCGGGGCGGTGGCTGTGGATAACTCGGCTGCCTCCTGCGGCTGTGGAGCTACAGTTCTGCGATGCCGACACTCGTATTACTTCTCCACCTCTGTGCGCGGGCCTGTGCGATCGCGACCACGGTCTACCTCGCGGCCGTGACCGTGCCACTTTTCGTCGCGGATATCACCACACTGCGCCTGCCGAATCGACTGCTGCTGCCGGGCTTTGCCGTCGCCGCGGGGGCACTCGCGGCGTCAGGGTTTATCGAGGCCGCGAATCCCGCAGTGCTGCTGGGCTTCGACCGCACGGCACCTCCCTCAGCGTTCGCGGCAGCCGTAGCCGTGTTTCTGGGCTTGCGGATGGTCGGGGCAGTCGGCATGGGCGATGTGAAGCTCGCGGGGCTACTGGCTGCGGGCCTCGGCTTCCTGCCGCCCTCGAGCGTTGCCCCTGCGCTCGCCGCCGGCCTGCTCGTCTCGTTTGTGCTCGCCGGCGCCGCTGCCGTGATCGCGCTCCTGCGCGCTGCGCGGCTGCTCGCGTTCGGGCCGTTTCTGTTGTCGGGCTATTGGGTGGCCGCACTGATTGCGGTGGCGGGGACGACGATGGCGGCGACCCAGACATGACTGGGGCGCCGCCATCGTGTGTGACGTTGTGCGTGTGGGCGGTTTTGGTGAAGCTTAGGCCTGCGGAGGCCTCGTCATCGAGAGCACGTCGAGCGCGTTGTCGAGTTGCTCGAGAGTGACCTCGCCGCGCTCGACGAAACCGAGGTCGATCACGGCGTCACGTACGGTCATGCTCTGGGCGACGGAGTGCTTGGCGATCTTTGCGGCTGCTTCGTAGCCGATGATGCGGTTCAGCGGGGTCACGATCGAGGGTGACGACTCGGCCAGGGCGAGAGCGCGGGCGAGATTGGCCTGCAGGCCGTCGACGGTCTTGTCGGCGAGCAGCACCGACGAGGTCGACAGCAGACGAATCGACTCGAGAAGGGCCGTTCCCATCACAGGGATGGCCACGTTGAGCTCGAACGCGCCGGATGCGCCCGACCAGGCGATGGTCGCGTCGTTTCCGATGACGCGTGAGCACACCTGCAGCACGGCCTCGGGAATCACCGGGTTCACCTTGCCGGGCATGATCGACGAGCCGGGCTGAAGGTCGGGGATGTGCAGCTCACCGAGCCCTGTGTTGGGTCCTGAGCCCATCCAGCGCAGGTCGTTGCAGATCTTGGTGAGGCTCACCGCGAGCACACGCAGGGCTCCGGATGCTTCCACCAGCGAGTCGCGTGCACCCTGCGCCTCGAAGTGGTCGCGCGCCTCGGTGATCGGCAGCTCGGTCTCTTCGGCCAGCAGGCGGATCACGAGCTGGGGAAAGCCGGCGGGAGTGTTGATTCCGGTGCCCACGGCCGTTCCGCCGAGGGGAACCTCAGCCACGTGCTTCAGCGTGCCCTGAACGCGTTCGATGCCCAGGCGGATCTGAGAGGCATAGCCGCCGAATTCCTGGCCGAGAGTGACGGGCGTAGCATCCATCAAGTGCGTGCGGCCCGACTTCACGGCCGTCTTCCACAATTCCTGTTTCACCTCGAGCGCTTCGGCGAGGTGGGCGAGCGACGGAATCAGGTCGTGGATCAGTGCGCCGGTGACGGCGACGTGCACAGAAGTGGGAAAGACGTCGTTCGACGACTGCGAAGCGTTGACATGGTCGTTCGGGTGAACCTTCGAACCGAGGCGAGCCGAAGCAAGCGAAGCCAGTACCTCGTTCATGTTCATGTTCGTCGAGGTGCCGCTGCCGGTCTGGTAGATGTCGATCGGGAAGTGTTCGGCGTAACCACCGCCGATCACGTCGTCAGCTGCCGCGGCGATGGCGGTGGCGATGGCCGGGTCGAGCACACCGAGCTTCTCGTTGGCCAGTGCCGCTGCCTTCTTGATGCGTGCGAGCGCCGTGATCTGCGCCGTTTCGAGTACGTCTCCCGAGACGGGAAAGTTCTCGACAGCGCGCTGCGTCTGCGCCCCGTAGAGAGCGCTCGCGGGCACCCGCACCTCGCCCATCGTGTCGTGCTCGATGCGGTACTCGGTGTCAGTAGAGTTCTCCACCACTTCGTGGTCTTCCTTTCGTTCGTCGCTCGGTGCCGGTGCACAGGCGCGCTGGGGGGGTTACGTCGTTGATGCGGGTATGGGTCAGGCTGTCGCTCGGTCGATGGGGCCGACGATGATGTCGGGCACGACGAGACCCTCGGCGAGTCGGTAGTTCGCCCCGACAATGGCCAATCGGCCTTCGGCGATGGCGTCGGAGATCATTTCAGAGGTTTCGAGAAGCTCGGCAACGGTGTCGCGAAGATGGTATCTTCCGACTCTCTGCGCATCGGCGGCGGCGAGGTTCACGGGCGCATCTGGCGTCTGCGCGTGGCTTTCGCGCGCGACCTGTTCGATGGCGGGAACGATCTTGCTCACGAGATGGGAGATGTGGGGAGGCAGCGGGGGAGTCTCGGGGTCTTGCGACGCGATCGCGGCGAGCACTGCTCCGCACTCGTCGTGCCCGAGTACGACGATCAGCTTCACACCGAGAATACCGACCGCGTACTCGAGACTGCCGACGACCGACTCGGAGATCACCTGACCGGCGTTGCGCACGACGAAAAGATCACCGAGGCCCTTGTCGAAAATGATCTCCGCCGCGAGACGCGAGTCACTGCATCCGAAGAGGGCGGCGTGCGGATCTTGCTGTAGAGCGACCTGATTGCGCCGATCCACGTCTTGGCGGGGATGAGCGGGTTCGCCCCGAACGAATCGCTCGTTGCCACGCACCATCTCGGCCCACACCCCGGCCGGCGTGTCGGCGTCTGTGCCTGCACTTGGCGACTCCTGGTCGAAAACGCTCACTGGCCGGTCACCGCCGTCGCCGGCTGAGACTGGATGTTCGTGGTGATGGCATCGGCGACCTGAGTGAACTCATCGGTGGTTCCGGTACCGAGCAGTACGTACGTGCTCGCCCCGGATTGTGTGCTGAGGGCGTAGTTCGCGTTACCCACGTCGTTGGCGGTCTGGCGGTTGTCGTAAACCGTCCACTGCACGCCGTCGACCGTCACAGTGTCGGTCGCCGCGGTGTTGTGCAGCTGGTCGGCGAGCCACGCGTCCGTTCCGCCGTTGGCCTGCGTGCTGACTGCTTGTTCCAGCCCGATATACCCGCCCGACGGCGAGACGAGCCCGATGTACCAGTACGGCACGTCTGTCGCGCTGGAGCCGGACCCCGGGCCTGTGCCGGCGCTCGAGCGGATCTCGGCCGCATTGGCGCTCCACGTTGAGGGAAGCGCGGGCGAAGCGACGGGCACGGGGAACGCCGCCTGAGCGCTCGATGCGACCGATCGATAGTCGACCGGGGTGAGCAGAGAGTCGTTGCCGCGAGGAACGAGCAACACGATGACGACGACCACGCCCAGACAGACGATCAGCGACAACCAGAGATTGTTGATCGTCTTGTTCGCCCGGTACTTGCGCGACTGCTCGGCCTTGCGCGCACCCGTCTCTTCGGGCGTCTCCGGCCTGCCGAGTTCGGCGACGACCGGCGGCGGCTTCTGCCGACTCGACACTGTGCCACGAGAACTGGCCGGGCCGTTGGAGCTCACCGGGCGCCTACTTCGCGGCCGGGTGAGGGCTCGATTGCGTCCCTGTACTCGCGGCACGAGCGGCATCGAGCCGCGTCTTCGCCCCGATCAGCCATTCTTCGCACCGGGCGGCGAGTGCTTCACCGCGCTCCCACAGGCCGAGCGACTGCTCGAGAGTGGCGGCACCGCGTTCGAGCTCAGCCACGACACGAACGAGTTCGTCTCGTGCCTCTTCGTAGCTGAGCGCGCTCACGTCGGTCGTCTCTGTTGGTGACGTTGGCATGGCTTCAATCTTACCGATGAACTCGGCCTCAGAGCTCACCTTCCGAGCGGGCTCGCAGCGCTCCGCTGGCCAGAGTGATTGTGAGTGAGGAGTCGAGTGGAGCATCCGCCGGCCGCCGCACGATGTGGCCACCAGCCGGGCCGCCGCCGGTCGCACTGCCCGCACCGCTGGAGGCCTGCTGAACGATGGCATAGCCGCGATCGAGCGTGCTCTGCGGCGAAAGTGTTCGAAGCCTGGCGCTCAGGTCACTGGTCGCAGTGCCGGCGCGTTCGAGAACCCTATGCATGAGTTCTACTCCGCGAGACACATGACGTGTGAGCTCTTCGGCCCGGGTGTCGACGATCCAGCCGGCGTTCGAGAGCACGGGGCGCGAACGCACCTGCTCGATGCGATCGATCTCTGAGCGCACGAACGCTGTGACGCGAAGGCTCAGCCGGGCGCGGGCCTGCTCGACTTTGTTGAGCTCTTCAGAGACGTCGGGCACGACCCGCTTGGCGGCGTCGGTGGGGGTGGATGCCCGCAGATCTGCCACGTCGTCAAGAAGCGGCCGATCGGCCTCATGCCCGATGGCGCTCACCAGAGGGGTTCGGCACGCCGCCGCCGCGCGAATCACTGATTCGTCGCTGAAGCCGAGCAGATTCTGAAAGTCTCCGCCGCCGCGGGCCACGATGATCACGTCGACCTCGGGGTCTGCGTCGAGTGCCGAGATGGCCGAGGCGACCTCACGCGCAACACGATCGCCCTGAACGGCCGCGTGAACGACCCGGAACGAAACCGACGGCCAGCGGAGTTGGGCGTTTCGCAGCACGTCTTTCTCGGCGTCGCTGTCTTTGCCGGTGATGAGCCCGATGCAGCCGGGCAAAAAGGGCAGCCGCTTCTTACGCGATTCGTCGAACAGGCCCTCGGAGGCCAGCTGGCGGCGAAGTCGCTCGAGTCGCTCGAGAAGGTCTCCGAGCCCGACATGGCGCATCTCGAACACCTGCATGGTGAGCGTGCCGCCCTTGAGCCAGTAATTCGGCTTGACGAGCGCGATGACGCGGTCGCCCTGCTTGAGGTCGGCTGGAATCTTCGCACGTACCGAAGACCAGATGTTGAAACCGATGGTGACTTCTTCGGTGGTGTCTTTGAGTTTGCCGTACACGTTGCCGCCGCTGACACCCCATTGGGTGATCTCGCCCTCGACCCAGGCTGTGCCCAAGCGGTCGATGTAGGCCTTGATCTTGCCCGAGAAGTAGCCGATCGGCCATGGGTTCTCAAAGGTCGGCGGGCCTTCGGCGAAGGCGACAGGCGCACCTCCAGCGGAGTTGCCTGCGCGAGCCTCGCTGTCGGTCTGATCGGCCATGCCCGAACCTTCTGCCCATAGAATCGTGTGTGTGAGCGAATCATGAGTGTGAGCGACACAACCATCAGCCTGCCCATGCCGAGGATGCCCGGCGTTCGCAACAGGCTAAAGGATACCCCTGTCATCGGCGCGAAGAAGGTGCTGCTGGCTGCCCCTCGGGGGTACTGCGCCGGTGTCGACCGTGCGGTGGTGGCGGTGGAGAAGGCCCTGGAGCGGTACGGCTCGCCGGTGTACGTTCGCAAACAGATCGTGCACAACATCCATGTCGTCGCCACCCTCGAGAAGGCGGGCGCGATCTTCGTCGACGAGGTCGACGAAGTGCCGACCGGCGCGCACGTGGTGTTCAGTGCGCACGGCGTTTCGCCCGCCGTCGTGCAGGGCGCCGCCGACAGAAACCTGCAGGCGATCGATGCCACCTGCCCCCTGGTCACGAAGGTGCACCGCGAAGCCGTTCGGTTCGCGCGAGACGACTTCGAGATTCTGCTGATCGGCCACGAAGGCCACGAAGAGGTCGAAGGCACCGCCGGCGAGGCGCCCGAGCACACGACTCTCGTCGGAAGCCCGGAAGAGGCCGACACGATCGAAGTTCGCGACCCCGACAAGGTCGTCTGGCTCTCGCAGACCACGTTGAGCGTCGACGAGACGATGGAGACCGTACGGCGCTTGCGCGCGCGCTTTCCGAACCTGCAAGACCCGCCGAGCGACGACATCTGCTACGCCACCCAGAACCGCCAGGTCGCCATCAAGAAAGTCGCCAAAGACGCCGATCTCGTCATCGTGGTTGGCTCGGCCAACTCGTCGAACTCGGTTCGACTCGTCGAGGTCGCGCTCGAGTACGGGGCGAAGGCCGCGTATCGGGTCGACTACGCGCACGAAGTGAAACAGGAGTGGCTCGACGGCGTGAACACGGTCGGTGTCACGTCAGGTGCATCCGTGCCGGAGGTTCTGGTTCAGGAGCTGCTCGACGACCTGGCCGGCGCGGGGTACGGCGACATCGAGACCGTGCAGACGGCCGAGGAAGACCTGATCTTCTCCCTACCCAAAGAGTTGCGGGGAAACACGGATGCCCGCGCCACCGGCGGGCGAACGCGGCCGTAACGTTGGTTTTATTGTAGCTCTCGCCTACGCTGGTCTCCGACGACAAGGGGATCGCTCATGCCATCTGACCTCCCGGTGCCGGCCCTCGAGCTTCGAGGGCTTTCCAAACGATTCGGCGAGAAACTCGCCGTCGACGATCTCTACCTGACGGTGCCGGTCGGCTCGCTGTACGGCCTCGTCGGCCCGAACGGCGCGGGCAAGACCACGACATTGTCGATGGCGACGGGGCTTCTCCGGCCCGATGCGGGGCAGTCGTTCATCCATGGCGTCGACATGTGGCAGAGCCCACTCGAGGCGAAACAGCTCGTCGGAAACCTCTCCGACGGCGTAAAGCTCTTCGACCGCCTCACCGGCGAGCAACTCGTCACCTACAACGGGCTGCTCTTCGGAATGGACAGGCAGACGGTGGCCGAACGCGTGGGCGACCTCTTGCGTCTGCTCGACCTCGAGAGTGCGGCGGGAACGCCGGTTGTCGACTACTCGGCCGGTATGACGAAGAAGATCGCTTTGGCCTGCGCGCTCATCCATGCGCCGAAGCTGCTGGTGCTCGACGAACCGTTCGAATCGGTCGATCCGGTTTCGGCGGCGAACATCCGCGACATGCTCACCGACTACGTGAAGGGCGGCGGCACGGTCATCGTGTCGAGCCATGTGATGGACCTGGTGCAGCGCATGTGCGATCACGTGGCTGTGGTCTCGGCCGGGCGGGTACTCGCGGCGGGCAGCGTCGACGAGGTTCGCGGCGAATCGTCGCTCGAAGACCGCTTCGTCGAACTCGTCGGCGGGCGGCACCACGCGGAGGGGCCCGAATGGTTACGACACTCCTGAGGCTGCGGTTTCGTGTTCTGGCAAACTCGCTGAAACGGAGTCCGTGGCAACTGGTCGCGGTGATCATCGGCGGGCTGTACGGCCTCTTCGTGCTGTTTCTCGCGGTGGTCGGGCTCATCGCGCTCGGCTTCGCGAGCGCCGAGCTGGCCGGCACCATCGTGGTTCTCGCCGGTTCGGCCCTGATACTCGGCTGGATCTTCATTCCGCTCGTGGCCACGGGCATCGAGCAGACCCTCGAACCAGCCCGTCTCGTGCAGTTTCCGTTGCCGATGTCGAAGCTCTTGCTGGGTCTGACCCTGGCTGGCGTACTCGGCATTCCCGGCATCATCACGTCGATCGCGGCGCTCGCGACGGTCGGCACCTGGATCAGATACCCGTTGGCCGCCGTCGCCGCCCTGCTGTGCTCTGCTCTCGGGGTGCTGATCTGTGTGGTGGGCTCGCGGATGATCGCAGCGCTGAGCGTCTCGCTCTCGTCGCGCCGGCGCTTTCGTGAACTCTCGGGCATCCTCATCTTCATTCCGCTGATTCTGCTGGGGCCGATCATCTTCGGAGTCACCCAAGGCATTCGCAGCTCGGCCGACACACTGCCCGCCGTCGCTGCAGCCCTCAGCTGGACCCCGCTCGGCGCTCCCTGGTCGGTACCGGCAGATCTCGCCGTCGGCGATTACGCCGCGGCCGGCCTCAAGTTCGCCATCACTCTGGTGACACTCGCTCTTCTCGCGCTGATCTGGCGCAGGAGCCTTGGCCACGGCTCTCATCACCCCGCCCTCGAATGCCCGCAAAGAGGTCGCCCGCGGCAAGGTCGGGCTCTTCGGGGTGCTGCCCGCGAGCCCGGCCGGAGCGGTTGCCGCGCGGTCGCTGACCTACTGGCTGCGCGACCCGCGCTACGCCCGGCAGCTGATCGTGGTGCCGCTGATTCCGGTGCTGCTCTACTTCTACTCGAGCAACATGCACTCGTTCGCCTTGCTGAATCTGACCGGCCCGATCATCGCGTTTCTGCTCTCGCTGAGCACCTACGCCGACATTTCGTATGACGGCACGGCGTTCTCCACCCACGTCGCCGACGGCGTGCGGGGTGCGGATGATCGGCTCGGCCGTGCGGTAGCCCTCGGTGTGATCGCGCTGCCCATCGTGATCGTGCTCACTATCGCCTCCGTCGCGATAACCGGTTCGTGGTCACTTCTGCCGGCGTTCGCCGGGCTCGCGCTCGGGGCCATGCTCTCGGGAATCGGGCTGACCGCGGTGACGTCGGCGCGCATTGTGATTCCGGTGCCCGCAGCGGGCGACAACCCGTTCAAATCGGCACCGGGTGCGGGGTTCACCACGGCGCTCAGCGCGTTCGCGACCTGGGGCATCCTGCTGCTGCTGACGTTGCCCGAGATCGTGCTGGCGGTGACGGGCATCCTTCTCGGCTCGATGCTGCTCTGCTGGCTGGCGCTCGTCGTCGGAATCGTGCTCGGCGGAGTCTTCGCGTTCGTCGGCATTCGTCAGGGTGGGGCGCTCTATGACCGCCAAGCTCCCGAGCTGCTCGCCCGGCTCAAGATGTTACGGGGAGCCTGAGAGCGCGTTTGCTGCGTCACACCTTCGTCGTCGACATGACCTGCTGAATGAACGCCGGGTCGTTGAAGAAGGCGTACGTGATCGCCGCGACCCACACGGCGAATGTCACGATGCCGAACACGAGCACCAGCGGAAAGGCCAGCTTGCGCCGCTGAAGGCGGCGAACCCCCACCACGATCGCCAGCACTTGCAGAATGATCGTCACCACACCGGCGATCACGCCTGCGGTATTGGCGGCCGCCGACGGGGCGAACGAACCATAACCCTGCACTGCCGCGGCCTGAATGAGCACCGTGTTGAAATCGAACAACGCCGGCAGCATGCTCGCCGAGAGCAGCACACCGATGAAAAGCAGCAGACTCGTGATGGCGACGTCGACCGTATTCAGAGGCTTCCGGGCACCGGGCATGTCGTTGCTACGATGCGACGGCGGTGGCCCGGGATACGGGGTCGGCGCTCCGGAGTAGGGCGGTGCAGTCGGCGTGCTCGGGGGGCGCGGCGTGCCCTGCGCCTGCGGGCTCGTCACTGTGGAGGGTACGGGAACGTCTGAGCCCACCGGAGGCGCCGGCGGTGTCCAGCTCCAGCCCTCCGGTGCCAGTTCGCCGTATTTCGGCTTCGGTCTCTGGTCACTCATCGAGTACCGTCACGGCGTTGCATGGGAGTGCTGCGCTACCCTACGAGCCCGAGTGGCCGGCAGAACCCAGCTGTTCGGTCGCTTCGATCACACGGTTGGCCATGCCGGTCTCTGCCAGCTTGCCCCACGCGCGCGGGTCGTAGATCTTCTTGTTTCCGACTTCGCCGTCGACCTTCAGAACACCCGAGTAGTTCGTGAACATGGTGTCGGCGATCGAGCGGGTGAACGCGTATTGCGTGTCGGTGTCGATGTTCATCTTGATGACACCGTTGGCGACGGCTTCGGATATCTCAGCGTCGGAAGAACCTGAACCGCCGTGGAAGACGAGGTCGAATGGCTTGGTGTTGTCGCCCAGCACAGAGGAGTACTTGGCGTACACCCCGTCTTGAATCTCCTTGAGCAGCTCGGGGCGCAGCTTCACGTTGCCGGGCTTGTACACGCCGTGCACGTTACCGAAGGTGAGGGCCGCCATGTACCGCCCGTTCTCACCGAGCCCGAGCGCTTCGACGGTGGCCAGGGCATCCGACACCGTGGTGTACAGGTGTTCGTTGATGTCGTGGCTCACGCCGTCTTCTTCGCCGCCGACCACGCCGATCTCGACCTCGAGAATGGCGTTGATGGCCTTGACGCGCTTCAGCATGTCGACGGCAATGGTGAGGTTTTCGTCGAGCGGAACGGCCGAGCCATCCCACATGTGCGACTGGAAGATGGGCTCGCGGCCGGCCTTGACCTCGGCCTCAGACGCGGCGATCAGCGGCATGACGAAAGTGTCGAGGGCGCCCTTCGGGCAGTGGTCGGTGTGCAGCGCCACCGTGATGGGGTAGTTCTTGGCGACTTCGTGCGCGAACGCGGCGAAAGCGAGTGCACCGGTGGCGCGGGCACTGCCGGTGGGGGAGACGGCACGCTGGCCCGCGAAGTAGTCGGCGCCACCGGTGGTCACCTGAATAATGCCGTCGGAACCGGCGTCGGACAGCCCCTGCAGCACCGCATTCAGCGTTTGAGACGACGAAACGTTGACGGCGGGGTACGCGAACCCGCCTGCCTTGGCTTTGTCGAGCATTTCGGCATACTGATCGGGCGTGGCGATGGGCATGAGTCTCCTTCATACAGATGTCGGGTTCCAGCATAGCGAGAGTGTGACCGGCGCTAATCTGGAGGTGCAGCGCGGCAGTGATCGTGTCGCCGCCTGAGCCTTGACCCCGAGGCCCACACAGACGAAGGACTAATCGTGACCAGCACCGAAGTACCCTCCCTCTATCTCGAACACCCCGACCGCAACCTGGCACTCGAGCTGGTTCGCGCCACTGAGGCCGCTGCCATTCGCGCCTGGCCCTACGTCGGCAAGGGCGACAAGCTCGGCGCCGACGGCGCGGCGGTGGATGCCATGCGAGCGCTTCTGGGCACCGTGAACTTCGACGGGGTCGTCGTCATCGGTGAAGGCGAAAAAGACAAGGCCCCCATGCTGTTCAACGGCGAACACGTGGGCAACGGGCGCGGGCCGGCCTGCGACATCGCGGTCGACCCCATCGACGGAACCAGCCTCGCGGCCACCGGCCGCCCGAACGCCATCTCGGTGATGGCCGTTTCCGACCGCGGCACGATGCTCGACGCGTCGAGCGTGTTCTACATGCAGAAGCTGGTGACCGGGGCCGAAGGCATCGGGGTGGTCGACATTCGCAAGCCGATCGGCGAGAACATCCGGGCTCTGGCCAAGGCCAAGGGCAAAGACGTGTCAGACATGAAGATCGCGGTGCTCGATCGGCCGAGGCACACGCAGTTGATCGAAGAGATCAGGGCTGCAGGCGCGGGCACCAGGCTGATGCTCGACGGTGATGTGGCGGGCGGCATCAACGCCGCACGCTATGAGTCGCGCATCGACATGTGCGTCGGTACCGGCGGCAGCCCCGAAGGCATCGTGACGGCGTGCGCCATCAAGGCGCTCGGCGGATTCATTCAGGGCATCCTGGCCCCGGGAAACGATGAGGAACGCCAGCGCGGCATCGATGCAGGCTTGCGCATGGACTATGTCTACGAGGCGAACGAGCTGGTTTCGAGCGACAACACGTTCTTCGTCGCCACCGGCGTCACCGACGGCGAGCTGGTCGAGGGTGTGCGCCGCAAGGGTCCGATCATCCGCACCGAGAGCATCGTTCTGCGATCGCATTCGGGAACGATCCGGCGGATCATCGCGGACCACCTCATCGAGAAGTGGCTCTAGCGATTTGCGTTCGTGAGGCCGTTGCGCCGTATTGAGGCAGTCAGAGCGGCCTCAATACGGCGCAGGTGGCTCACTTCGTGCGGAGCTGGGCGGGTGGGCTGGGCGGGCGGCGCGGCCGGGCGGGGGGACAGCGCCGGGCGGTCAGATCAGGCGGGGCTGCGCCGAGCGATCATCCACGCTGCCCAGGTCGTCTTCGAGTTCTAGCTGGGCCACGAGTTCGGGCGTGGTGAGGTCGCGCGCCTTCTCCTCGATGGGTTCGAGGGGCTTCAGCACGATCGACTCGTCGAGCGAGTTCAGCTTGCGTGCGGTGGAGTACACGTTGCGTTCGAACGAGCCGATGAACGCGTTGTAGTGCTTCACCGTGCGGTCGATGGTGCTGCCGAGCTTCTCGATGTGCGACGCCGTCACGGCGAGGCGCGAATACAGCTCTTTGCTCAGGTCGAACAGCGTTTTGGCCTCGTGCGTGAGCACGTCTTGCTGCCAGCTGAAGGCCACCGTCTTCAGCAGCGACCACAGCGTCACGGGCGACACGAGTGCAACCCGCTTGCTGAACGCGAAATCCATGATGGTCGGGTCGGCCTCCATCGCGGTCGAGATGAGCGATTCGCTCGGGATGAACGCCACCACCAATTCCGGGCTCGCCTCCAGCCCCGCCCAATACCCCTTCGAGCCCAGCGCGGTGATGTGATCGCGTACC
Organism: Subtercola sp.; assembly: GCA_025463745.1. Lineage (GTDB taxonomy): Bacteria > Actinomycetota > Actinomycetes > Actinomycetales > Microbacteriaceae > Subtercola. The sequence goes on along the minus strand of JAODBB010000213.1, from coordinate 1,218 downwards.
GCTTTCACGTGGCTCTTCAGCAACTCGGTGCGGCGCGCGCCTTCGGCGCCGGTCGCGGTGGCCGGAATCTGGCTCGCCTCGAGATACGCGTTGAACGGCACTTTGGCGTCGACTGCGATGTTCTTGCCACCCGGCAGGTGCACCACCATGTCAGGCCGGCCGGCGCCGTTGTCGCTCGAGAGGCTCGACTGCACCTCGAAATCGACTCGGTCGAGCAGGCCCGCGGCCTCCACCACGTTGCGCAGCTGCGTCTCGCCCCACACCCCGCGCGTGCTGTTCGAACGCAGAGCCGACGCCAGCGATTCGGCGGTGTTGCGCAGCCGCTCTTCCGACTCGGTGGCCGACTTCAGCTGCTGGCTGAGTTCACCGTGCTGCTGCCGGCGCTGCTCTTCGAGCTCGGTGACTTTCGCCTGCACGAGACGAAGGCTCTCTTGAACCGGACTCAGGGCGACGAGTACCTTGCCGTCTGACTTCACCCGTTCGGCCTCTGCCTGCTGAACGTCGGCCAGGCGCTGCTGGAACTCGACGAGCCGCTCCTCCTGCTGAGCGATCTGGGCGCGGTACTGCACGTCTTTTGTTGCGATCTGCTCTCGAAAAAGCGACTCCTGCTCGCGGAGACGTTCGGCGAACTGCTCTCGCGCCAGCTGAAGCTGGGCATCGCTCTGCTCGCGCAGCTCGAGTGCACGCGTTCGAGATTCGGTGAGCTGGGCATCCGTCTGCTCGCGCAACTCGACGACCCGGGAACGCGCCTCTGCTGCCTGCTCGGCCGAGTGCCCTTGGGCCTGGGCGAGCTGTTCGCGCAAGCCGGCCGCCGTGACCTCTGCGGTGGTGCGCAGCGTCTGCAGTTCAACGAGCTCGGCGACAGCAGCGGCCGTCGCAGCGCCGGAGTCGGCTCCAGAAGCGCCGGCGCGGCGCGAGCGAATCAGCCAGCCGACCAGAAAGCCGAGGGTGATGCCGGCGATGAGGCCGATCAGAAGCGGTACGAGTGTCTCCATGAAAACAGTGTCGCAGCAGCATCCGACACTGGCCCGGAAGCTGGTCGGCTCGGCACAGAGTGAGGAGACACAACCTGGTCGGCCGGCCGCGACGAATGCGTATTAGGGTGTTCGTGAACCGTCACACGAAGAAACAGGATTCAATGTCAGATTCCGCACTTCCCGTCGTCAACCACTTCATCGACGGGGCAGAATATGTGAGCACGAGCGGCCGCACGGCATC
>JAODBB010000184.1 GCA_025463745.1 Subtercola sp. | reverse complement strand
ACGGGCGCGCAGGGCACCATTCCCGGTGCACAGCCGAACGCCACCTTCAAGGCTCAGCTGGTGGACTGGTACAAGCAGACGCAGAACGCCGACCTGAAGGACTTCTCGTACGCTCCTGAGGCGTACGACGCGACCACCCTCACTGCTCTCGCGGCCCTCAAGGCGAAGTCGAACGTCTCGGCAGACCTGAACAAGCAACTCGCCGCGGTCTCCGGTGCGAACGGTGGCACGAAGTGTGCCACGTACGCCGAGTGTGCTCCGCTGGTGACTGCCGGTACTGCGATTCAGTACACGGGCCAGGCGGGCATCGGGCCGTTCAACTCGCACAACGAACCGTCGAGCGCCTTCATCGGCATCTACAAGTACAACGCTGACAACACCTACACGTTCCAGTCGGCAATCGAAGGCCAGACCTCCTACTAAGGTCTCGCCAGCACCACACGAAGAAGCCCCCGCCCGGTCATCCGGTCGGGGGCTTCTTCGTGCCGTCGCCGTATAATATGAGGATGAATCGGAAAACTGGCGATGATGCAGAGGGATCGCACTCCCCAGATCGCGACGGCAGCCCATTCCACCGGGTAGAGAATCAGGCGAAGTCACATTCGTTCTAGGAAGCGACGATCGCCTCGACACGCTCAGCAACGTAGACGCGACGGTGCGGATGGCCGACGGGCAGCGCTTCAGCGTGACCTTCTTGACCATCGACGAAGTCTCCGGCATCCTCCGTCGATATATGGTGACGGGTGAGTCTGCCGCGGGCAGCTACCTGCGGATCGAAGACCTGATAGTCACGCGTAGGCCCGGAATATCGTTCATGGTGACGGCCCTGAATGATCTCATCCGAAACAACGAGTATCCCGGTTCACCAGTAGATCCGGAGCAGTAGACCCGGAGCAGGAGCGACCGGCTAGATGGTGCCGGCCGCGTTAGGGCCAGACTCCTCTTCGACGTCTTTGGCGAGAGTGCCGAGATAGAGCTCGATGACTTTCGGGTCGTCGGCGAGTTCGTGGCCGGTTCCCGTGTAGGCGTTGCGGCCCTGATCGAGCACGTAACCGCGGTCGCAGATCTGCAGGCAACGGCGGGCATTCTGCTCCACCATGATGATCGAGACGCCGGTCTTGTTGATGCGGCGGGTGCGGATGAACGTCTCATCCTGTCGCACGGGCGACAGCCCCGCGGAGGGCTCGTCGAGCAGCAGTACCGACGGATCCATCATGAGCGCCCGAGCCATAGCGACCGATTGGCGCTCCCCACCCGAGAGCGAGCCGGCGCGCTGGCTGCGCCGGTCGGCGAGCACGGGAAAGATGTCGAAGATGGCCGCCAGTCGCTCCTTCAGCAGCTTGGGGCGCAAGAAGAGCCCCATCTGCAGGTTCTCTTCGATGGTCAGCGACGGGAAGACGTTGTTGTTCTGCGGTACGAAGCCCACGCCTGCCTGTACGAGCTTGTTGGCCTTGTGCCCCGTGATGTCTTCGCCCTTGAGCGTGACCGAGCCCGAACGCACGCTGACGAGGCCGAACAAGGCCTTCAGCAGCGTCGACTTGCCGGCGCCATTCGGGCCGATGATGCCGATCAGCTCGCCCGGGTACACATCGAGGTTGCAGCCGTTGAGAATGTTGATTCCAGGGAGGTAGCCGGCGACCAGGTCGGTCGCCTGCATCACGGGTACGCGGGTTTCTGCGCCGGCTGATGCGAGAGTGGCGTCGGTCATGCTTTGGTCTCACCTTCTGTGAGCGCTTCGTTCTGAACTTCGGCGGCGAGTTCTTCTGCGACCTCGTCGGTCAGCAGGGAGTCGTCGCCCAGGTCGGTGTTGTGGTGCGCGCCGAGGTAGGCGTCGATCACTGCGGGATCGTTCATCACGGTCGAAGCGGGGCCTTCGGCCACGACCTTGCCTTCGGCCATCACCACGACCCAGTCGGAGATGTGCCGCACCATGTTCATGTCGTGCTCGACGAAGAGCACGGTCATCCCTTCGTCTCGAAGCGACTGGATGTGCCCCAGCAGTGATTGCGTCAGCGCCGGGTTGACGCCGGCCATCGGCTCGTCGAGCATGATCATGACCGGGTCGCTCATCAGAGCACGGGCCATCTCGAGCAGCTTCTTCTGACCTCCGGAGAGGCTGCCCGCCATGTCGTCTTTCTTGTCGAGCAGCTTGAAACGTGCCAGCAGCTCTTCGGCTTTCGCCGTGATCTCGAGTTCGCGCTTGACCCAGAGCGGTTTGAGCACGGAGACGAACAGGTTCTCACCCGGCTGGTCTTTGGCGCCGAGCCGCATGTTCTCGATGACCGTCAGCTTCGAGAGCGCCTTGGTGAGCTGGAAGGTGCGGACCATGCCCATCTTGGCGACCTTCGTCGCGCCGGTATTGCCGACATCGCGGCCGTTGAAGGTCGACTTCGCCGCTTCGCCTGCCTTCGGGCCGCCGATGAGCCGGGGGGCCGAGCTGGGCTTGTCGAACCCGGTGATCAGATTGAAGAAGGTCGTCTTGCCGGCACCGTTCGGGCCGATCAGGGCGGTGATGATTCCGCGCTGCACCTCGAGATGCCCCACATCGACGGCCGTCATTCCGCCGAAGCGCCTGATGACGTGGTCGACGGTGAGAATCGGATCGGGTTTGGACACGCCCGGTACGGCCGCGACACCGGCCACACTCGCCTTGGCGGCAGCACCCGCCGCGGTCATGCCGTGCGAGAGTGTTGTCGTGCCAGCCCGGGTGGTGTCGTCGTCGGCACCGGGTGCGATCATGTCACTTGACATCGAAGCTCAGCTCCTTCTTGTTGCCGAGAATACCCTGCGGTCTGAAGATGACCACCAGCATCAGCGTGATACCGATGATGATCCAGGCGAACTGTTCGGTCTGCTGCCCGTTCATGATGCTCGAGGGGATGAACTGGCCGGCGATGCCCTGCACGAAGAGGCGGATCGCGAAGAACACGATCGCCCCGAGCACCGGGCCGAACACGGTCGCCGCGCCTCCCAGCAGCAGAGCGGTGAAGATGAAGTAGGTCATCGAGCGGCCCATGCTGTCGGCCTGCAGTGAGGCAGGCAGGATGTACACGATGCCGGCGACGGCGCCGATGACACCACCCAGAATCAGGGCCTGCATCTTGTAGCTGTAGACGTTCTTGCCGAGGCTGCGCACCGCGTCTTCGTCTTCGCGGATGCCGCGCAGAACACGACCCCACGGGCTTCGCATGATGGCCCAGACGAATAGGCACAGTACACCGACGACGAACCAGGCCGTGGCGATGAACCACCAGCCGTTCGAGCCTGTGGCGTCGTAACTCCACGGGCCGACGGTGATGTGTCCGTCGCCGAAGAACGAGAGGCTGGTGAACGGGCTCCGGTATTGGTTGCCCGTGAGTCCGTTCGACCCGCCCGTGATGTCGGTCAGAATTGACGATCGGCCGATCATCCGCACGATTTCAGCGGCCGAGAGGGTCACGATGGCGAGGTAGTCGCCGCGGAGTTTCAGCGTCGGAATACCGAGGATCAAGGCGAAGATCAGCGCCGCCACCAACGCGATGATGATGGCGAGGATGATCGGGAGCCCGCCGATGATCGAGATGGCGAACCCGTACGCGCCGATGAGCATGAACCCGGCCTGGCCGAGGTTCAGCAGCCCCGTGTACCCGAAATGGATGTTCAGCCCGATGGCGGCAATGGCGAGGGCGGCGGTCTGCGGCGAGATCGCCGAGTTGAGGATCGCGTTGAGCGTCTGTAGTAGTTGATCCATGAGTGCAGCCCTTCTAACCGATGCGCTCTCGGCGCCCGAAGATGCCCTGTGGCCTGACGAGCAGCACCAGAATCAGGATGAGGAGTGCCGTGGCGTACTTGAAGTCGCCCGGCAAGACGAGGTTGGTCAGCTCGACGACCAGACCGATGATCATCGCGCCGGCCAGTGCGCCGAATGCCGTTCCGAGCCCGCCGAGCGTGATCGCGGCGAACATGAGCAGCAGCAGTTGCAGACCGGTCTGCCAGTTGACCCCGTTGAGCACGAGACCGAGCAGCACGCCCGACAGGCCGGCCAGGGCGGTCGCCGAGGTCCAGACGAGCCGGATGATGCGATCCACGTCGATGCCGGATGCCGCGGCCAGTGCGGGGTTGTCTGACACCGCCCGCGTGGCCCGCCCGACTCGGGTCTTCACCAGAACCCAGCCGACCAGGGCGATGACGATCACCGCTATGCCCATCGAGATGAGCGACTGCGCCGAGAGCGTGATCGGCCCGAGGTCGACCGTCACCGGGTTCGCCCGGTCGATTCGAACAGTGGATGCGCCCAAGAAATACTGGTACGAGTACTGCAGAGCGATCGACAGACCGATCGTCACGATCATCAACTGGGTTGTGCCGAGCCCCCGCCGTCGCAGCGGTTTCCAGATCAGCGCATCTTGGAAGTAGCCTGTCGCCGCACAGATCACGACTGAGATCACGGCCGCCAGAATGAGGTTCAGGCCGAGCACATTGGCGAAGAGATACGCCAGCAACCCGCCGAGGGTGACCTGCTCGCCGTGCGCGAAGTTCGACAGCCCCGTGGTTCCGAAGATCAGCGAGAGGCCGACGGCGGCAAGGGCCAGCAGCAGGCCGAGCCGAATTCCCGAGGCGAACTGCTGCAAGAAGCGGTCGAACGTGATGCCGGTGCCCGTGTCGGTGCCGGGCGTCTGAGTCGTCGTTCCGTCGGCGGCCGTTGTGCCTCCGACCACCTTGAACACATACCCGACGTTCTTGTTCAGTGCGCCCGTGACCGTTGCAGGGTTCTTCGTAGCCGAGTCGAGTACCGCGCCGTCGGGTATCGAAGAGGTGTCGACCGTGATCGTGTACGGGCCCGCGACGGTGATCGCCTGGCTCCACTTTCCGTCGTCGCCGGTAGCGATCGTGGTGTCGAGGTCACCGCCCTTGATTTCGAGCTTGATACCGACCGCCGGATCGCCGTTGGGCAGCTTGATCGTGCCTTGCAGGCATCCTGTAGTGGCGTCGGAGGCACAAGTCGTGGCCGCCGTGCCGACGGGCCCCGGCGTCGTATCGGCACGGGCGGAGGATGAACCGAGGGTCACCATCGTGACGATGGCCACCATGACCAGCATGATCATTGCAGCAAGCCGCCATGCTCTGGCGCGGCCGTCGGGCCTTCGCGGCACTACGAGTGTCGTCAAGTTATAACCTCCGGGAACGAGCGCACGTCGTTGGGCTCTTCGAGTTGCAAGTGAGCTTACGTTATAAGGCGTTTGTGTCGTTCGTGTTTCAGGCGCGCACGGAATATGAGGCAGCTTCTCGCCGTTAGAATTGGCACAACGATTAAGATGTCGCGATCGAAGCCACCCGTTCGTCGGTGCCAGCGTCAGGGAGAGAAGAAAATACATGGAACAGAACGACCCGTTCGGATTCATCGGGCTCACCTATGACGACGTGATGCTGCTTCCCGGGCACACCGATGTCATCCCCAGCGAAGCCGATACGACGTCGCGTCTGACCAAGCGCATCTCTCTGAGCGCACCATTGCTTTCATCTGCCATGGACACGGTCACAGAGTCTCGCATGGCCATCGCCATGGCCCGGCAGGGCGGCTTCGGGGTCATCCATCGCAATCTTTCGATCGAAGACCAGGCTGCGAACGTCGACAAGGTGAAGCGCAGCGAGTCGGGCATGATCACCAACCCCGTGACGACCACCGCCGACGCCACCGTCGCCGAGGCAGATCTGCTCTGCGCACAATTTCGTGTGTCGGGTCTGCCCGTTGTCGACGAGTCGGGCGTGTTGGTCGGCATCATCACGAACCGCGACATGCGTTTCGTCTCGTCGTGGGAGAAGAGCACCACTCGCGTGGCCGACGTCATGACCAATGCTCCGCTCATCACAGCTCCGGTGGGAATCGATCCCGACGGGGCCGTCGCCATCTTCGCCCAGTACAAGATCGAGAAGCTGCCGCTGGTAGACGGGGCGGGCAAGCTCCGCGGGCTCATCACGGTGAAAGACTTCGACAAGAGCGAGAAGTATCCCAACGCCACGAAAGACGACGAGGGTCGCCTACGGGTCGGCGCGGCCATCGGCTTCTTCGGCGACGCGTGGGAGCGCGCGATGACCCTGGTGGATGCCGGTGTCGACGTTCTGGTGGTCGACACCGCCAATGGCGACAGCGCCGGCGTGCTCGACATCGTGCGCCGCCTGAAGGCCGAGCCCGCGGCAT
>JAODBB010000165.1 GCA_025463745.1 Subtercola sp. | reverse complement strand
GGGTTATAGGCCAGAACGTGTGTATGGGGTTGGGCGTGTCATGCTCGTCCGGCCCAGCCGGATCGGTTCCAGAGGCCTTCTTCTGCGCTGAGGCCGGTGTCGTAGAGAGCTGGCCCGTCTGTTTCGTCGGCTGTCGTTGGTTCTGGGTGTGGTGCGCCGGTGAGTTGCTGGTTGGTGTGGCTGAGGGCGTCAGCGATGCTGAGTTCGTGCAGGGTGAGGTACCACTCGGCGGTGCGTTTCATGTGGGGTTCGGTCATGCCGCGGTGGGCTCGGAGCCGGGCCCGGATTTGGGCGTTGATGCCGCCTTCGAGTGGGCTGGTGGTGCGCGGGTTGCCGTATTCGATGTAGGTGAACAGGGTGCCGTCGCGGGTGACTCGGGAGAGCAGTTGCCAGGCTTTCCGGAGCCGGTCATGGGTGAACCAGAATTTCCCATCCCGTACGATCGTGCGTTCTTTCGTGAGGTGTCCGAAGGTCTGCCACCACTGATCGAGCTTGATGCGCCAGCGAATCGCATCATCGGCGGTGTGTACTTTCGATAGCGCCTTCGATAGGCCGAGTAGTGCCCTACCGGCGTCGGTGCGGGGTTTGAAGGTCAGGTGGCGGCTGATGTTCATTTGGATGTGGAACATGCAGCGTTGGTGTTTCGTTTCCGGCCAGCACGCCCGCATCGCGGAGGGCAGCCCGGTACCGCCGTCGGACACGATCACCGCGGGTGCCGGGATCTGTTGTAGTAGCGCGGTCCATGCTGCGGTGGATTCGTTGGAGCACCACTGCCAGCCGAGGACGTCGAGTTGGTCGCTGACCGCGATGAGCAGGCACCAGGTACCAACCCAGAGGCCGTCGACAAGGACCGCGTGATGGGTCTTCGTAACGGGCCCGATCGTGGGTCGCAGATCCCAGCACCACGCCGTATCGCGTCGGAACGCTCTGGCCGATCCTGTGTCCGCTGACGCCGTCTGTGAGGAATTACTCGAGAGCCATTCCAGGAATCGGCGCAGCTGCTCACGGCGGGCGACATCAGGTCGTTTCCGTATCGCGGACGAGCCGCAGTTCAGGCATCGCCAGCGTTGGGTACCAGCCTTCGTGCGCCCGTTCTTCACGAGCAGGGTTCCGCATATCACACAGGTCGTCGTGTTCGAGGGAAAAGCCACACCCAAGGGTGCCCGACCATAGCAATACCGGTTTCAGCCCGCAATCACGCGGCAGAACGCCAATCCCGTACACACGTTCTGGCCTATAACCCGCTTCTAAAGACGAATAAATCTTCGCAACCCTTTTGGGTATGAAGTATTGGGAATGACCCCTGGCCTTGGCCGGGGGTCCTTTTCTTTAAGCGATGATTGAAGCATGACTGACGCAACTCCCGAACAGCCAGGCTCGAGCCCTGAGAACCCGATCGACAACGACGCCGAGTGGGTGAAGAAGCAGATCGACGAGTACCTCGCGACCGACGGTGAGAAGCCGTTGTTCCGGGGCAGCGCTCCCCTGCTCCTGCTCACGACTCAGGGCCGCAAGTCGGGTGAGTGGCGGCGTACGGCACTGATCCACGGCGAAGACGAGGGGCGTCAGATCATCGTCGCATCGCTCGGAGGCGCGCCGAAGCATCCCGTCTGGTACCTCAACCTGCAGGCGAACCCGGAGGTCTACCTGACGGTCGGCGCCTCATCGTTCTACGGCACCGCCCGCACCGCCACGCCCGAAGAGAAGCCGGCGCTGTGGCAGAAGATGGTCGCCATCTACCCCGACTACGCCGACTACCAGGTCAAGACCGACCGCGAGATTCCCATCGTCATCATCGACCCGAAGGCCTAGCGATCGGGTCTCCCGGCCGTAACTGCGCCCGTTCGGAGCATCGGCTTCTGTTCGGACAGCCGCCGATGCTCCGAACGGGTGCAGAAGGCGCCGAGCTATCGAACACGCGGCCTAGAGAACGCGCGGGGTCGAGAAGCCCGTCGGTTCGCGCGGGGTGTACGGGGCCGACAGAGCCGTGAGCTCTTCCGTCGAGAGGGTGATGGCGAGAGACGCCACGGCGTCATCGAGGTGGTGCTGCTTCGTGGCTCCCACGATGGGCGACGTCACGGCGGGCTGCTGCCGCACCCAGGCGAGGGCCACCTGAGCCTGGGAGACCCCGCGGTTCGCCGCGACCTGGGTGACGGCATCCACCACCCGGTGGTCGGCGTCTTCGGTGCCCGAGTAGACCCGGGCACTGACGTCATCGGTGGTGTCGCGAAAAGAACTCTCGCCCCACGGTCGGGTGAGGCGGCCGCGGGCCAGTGGGCTCCACGGCAGAACGCCGACGCCCTGGTCGAGGCAGAAGGGGTGCATTTCGCGTTCTTCTTCGCGTTGAATGAGGTTGTAGTGGTCTTGCATCGAGACGAAGCGCGTCCAGCCACCCAGGTCTGCGGTGTACTGAGCCTTCGCGAACTGCCAGGCGAACATGGATGATGCACCGATGTAGCGCGCTTTGCCGGCCTTCACCACGTCGTGCAGGGCTTCCATCGTTTCTTCGATGGGCACCGAATCATCCCAGCGGTGAATCTGGTAGAGGTCGACGTAGTCGGTGCCGAGGCGGCGCAGGCTGGCGTCGATCTGGTTCATGATGTGCAGTCGCGACAGACCCCGGCCGTTGGGGCCCGGGCGCATGGCGCCGTTCAGCTTGGTGGCGATGACGACATTTTCACGGTTCGTGAAGTCGGCCAGGGCGCGCCCCACGATTTCTTCGCTCGTGCCATCGGAGTAGACGTTAGCGGTGTCGAACGTCGTGATTCCGAGTTCTAAGGCCTTCTGGATGAACGGGCGAGACGTTTCTTCGTCGAGTGTCCACTCGTGGTTGCCGCGATCGGCGATGCCGTAGCTCATGCAGCCCAGCGTGATGGCCGAGACCTCGAGCCCGCTGCTGCCCAGTTTCAGATAGTCCACAATGATTCCTTCATTCCCACGAGAGGTTGTGAGCAACTGCCGCAGAGTGGGTTGTGACTGCGGAGCGCTGTGTGTGAACAGGTCGAGATCAGTTGGACGTTAATGACTTCCCCCCATCCACTTTCGAACGAGTGCGATGCGCGTCTGCAACTGCGTGACGCTCGCCTGTGCCACGGCAGGCCCGCCACACACTCGCCGCAGTTCGGCGTGGATCAGGCCGTGCGGCTCGCCCGAGGTCTTCGCCCAGATGCCCACCACGCTGTTGAGCAGCGATCGTTGCTCTTTCAGCGTACGGTATAGCGGCGCGGCCGGCGCGGCATCGGGGTTGTCGACGACAGGGGCCACGTAGCCGGGCTCGGTCTTTCGTTTGGCCTGGCGCTGCTGCCGGTGCTGCAGAAGCTCCCGCACCTGGTCGGGTTCGAGCAGGCCCGGAATACCGATGAAGTCGAGTTCTTCGTCGCTGCCCACCATCGCCTCGGCGCCGAATTCGGTGTTCTCGAAGACCACTCGGTCGAAGGTGGCGTGAGACGAGATCGCTTCGAAGCTGAACTCCTGCTGCAGCGCGTCGGAAGCCTTGGCCTCACGGTTCGCCGCATCCATCATGTCTTCTTCGGGATTGAACCCGTCGATGGCCGGATCGCCGGTTTCGCGACGGTCGAGGGCGTGGTCGCGTTCGAGTTCCATGGCACCGGCGAGGGCCATCAGTGAGGGCACGTTGGGCAAGAAGATCGATGCCGTCTCGCCACGGCGGCGGGCGCGAACGAAGCGGCCGATGGCCTGGGCGAAGTACAGCGGGGTGGCGGCCGAGGTGGCATACACGCCCACCGAGAGCCGGGGAATGTCGACGCCCTCCGAGACCATCCGCACCGCGACCATCCAGCGCCTCGTCGAATTCGAGAACTCTTCGATGCGGTCGCTGGCCTCCTTCTCGTCAGAGAGCACAACGGTGACGGGCTGCCCGGAGATGTTCTCGAGCAACTCGGCGTACGCCCTGGCGGCGTAGTGGTCGGTCGCAATGACGAGGCCACCGGCATCCGGAATCGAATGCCGAACCTCGCTCAGCCGACGGTCTGCCGCCTTCAGCACCGACGGAATCCATTCGCCCTTCGGGTCGAGGGCTGTACGCCAGGCCTGCGAAGTGATGTCTTTGGTGTTGCCCTCGCCGAGCCGGGCCTCCATCTCCTCGCCCACGCCATCGCGCCAGCGCATGTGACCCGAATAGACCATGAACATGACGGGGCGAACGACGCCATCGGCGAGAGCGCGACCGTAGCCGTAGTTGTAGTCGGTCTGCGAGAGCCGGATGCCGTGCTCGTCTGGCAGATAGGCGACGAACGGAATCGGGGCGGTGTCAGAGCGAAAGGGCGTACCGGTGAGTGAGAGCCGCCGGGTGGCCGGCTCGAACGCCTCACGAATCGCGTCGCCCCAGCTCAGCGCGTCACCGCCGTGGTGCACCTCGTCGAGAATGACCAGCGTGCGGCCCGAAAGCGTGATGTCGCGGTGCAGTTCGGCGCGCACGGCGACTTGCGCGTAGGTGACGGCGGCGCCGTGGTAGTGCCGCCCGTGCCGCCCGTGACTGTTCTTGAACATCGGGTCGAGCCGGATGCCCGCCCGATCAGCCGCGTCGGCCCACTGTTTTTTCAGGTGTTCGGTGGGGGCGACAACGGTGATGCGGTCGATGGTCTTGCGCGCGAGGAGTTCGGCCGCCAGCCGCAGGGCGAAGGTTGTTTTGCCGGCACCCGGTGTCGCCGCGGCGAGAAAGTCGCGGGGTTCGTGCAGAAAGTATGCGTCGAGGGCTTCTGATTGCCAGGCACGCAGTTTTCCGGCCGTGCCCCAAGCTGCACGCTCAGGAAAAGACGGCGAGAGATGCTCGGCCGCGCTGGTTCCGATCGGGGGCTTGGAAGAAGGCAGAATAGTCACTTCGAAAGACCTTACCCGCAGATCGTGCGGCACGCCCAAGCGACCTCCGGCCCGCCGCAGTGATGTCTGATTTTCGCTAGGGCACCGGATGTTCGGGGCGCAGAATAGACGAGTGACCAGTACTCCAGACCCCGTCTTCGAGCAGCGCTACCGAGCCATGAAGGCGAAAGACTCCCGTTTCGACGGCCAGTTCATCACCGGCGTTCACACCACCGGAATCTACTGCCGGCCGAGTTGCCCCGCCCGCACACCGCACCCGCAGAACGTCAGTTTCTACCTGACCGCCGCGGCCGCGCACGAGGCGGGGCTGCGCGCCTGCAAGCGCTGCTTTCCCGATGCCGTGCCGGGCTCGCCCGAGTGGAACCTGCGTGACGATCTCTCGGCGCGGGCGATGCGGCTGATCGATGACGGTGTGGCCGACCGCGAGGGCGTCGAGGGGCTCGCCCGGCGGCTCGGTTATACCCCGCGGCATCTCACGCGAGTGCTGACCGCCGAGCTCGGGGCCGGCCCGCAGGCGCTGGCGCGCGCTCATCGCGCTCAGAGCGCCCGGGTGCTGCTGCAGAGCACCGAGCTTCCGGTGACGCAGGTGGTGTTCGCCAGCGGGTTTTCGAGCGTGCGTGCTTTCAACGACACGATCTCGTCGGTGTACGAAACGTCGCCGACCGCGTTGCGTGAGAAGGCCCGGCGGGCGCACCGCCTTGCCCGGGTCGCGAGCGGGTCAGGAGGGCGTTCGGTGGGCGGCGTGGCCGGTGGCTCGGTGGGTGGCTTGGCAGGAGGCTCGGCGGGCGGCTTCGCGACCCGATCGGCGTCTGCACCGGTTTCGGTGAGTGGCCACGATGCAGGAGGGCCGGCATCCGGTGCTCTGGCATCCGCTGCCATGGCCAGCGCTGCTCTGGCCACCGGTGGCCTCGTCACGGTCACGCTGCCCGCGCGGCTTCCGTTCGACGGCGAGGGAGTCATGACGTTTCTTGCCGATCGTGCCATCGCCGGCGTCGAAGAGGTCACCGAGGGCGCCTCTGGTCGGATATACCGCCGTGCGCTGCGACTCCCCCATGGGGCGGCGCTCGTCGGGCTTGAAGCCCGGCCAGACAGCGTCGTCTGCACGGCACGATTGCAGAACCTCGCCGACCTCTCGACCCTCGCCGCCCGAGTGCGGCGACTGTTCGACCTCGATGCCGACGCGCAGGCGATCGACGAGGCGCTGAGTGAATGTGCTGAACTCCGTGAGTCGGTGCAACAGCTGCCGGGAATCCGGTTGCCCGGTGCGACCGACGCGCACGAGATCGTTTTTCGGGCGCTGATCGGGCAGCAGATCTCGACGAAGGCTGCTCGTACGGTGCTCGGCCGGCTGACGGCCGCGCTGGGCGATCGGCTCGAACTGGATGCCTCGGATGGAGCGGGTAGCGCGGCCGATGCCGGTGGTGCGAGTGTCCCGGGTGGTGGGCGCGGGGTCGGTGTTGCGGGTGGCGTGAGCGCCGCGGGAGGGCCAACCGCCGCGGGTGGTCCAACCGCCGCGGATGCCGCCACCGTCACCACGTTGTTCCCTACTGCCGCGCAGATCGCGGCGGGCGGTCGGGCAGTGCTTCGGGGCCCGCAGCGTCGCATCGATACGATCATGAACGTCGCCGAAGCGCTCGCCTCGGGTGACCTGGTGGTCGACGTCGGAGTCTCGCACGCGCAGCTCACGGCCGATCTGGTGGCGCTGCCGGGCGTCGGCGAATGGACCGCCGGTTACGTCGCCATGCGGGTACTCGGCGCGCCGGATGTACTGCTCGACGGCGACCTGGCCATCAGGGCCGGCGCCGCACGGCTCGGTCTGCCCGCGGAGCGCCGCGAGCTGGCGCGGTTCGGCGAGCGGCTTTCGCCCTGGCGGAGCTACCTCGGGATGCATTTGTGGCGTGCCAGCCACCTGCCCGCCTGGTGAACGGGCGGGCCATGGTGCTGCCACCGGCGCTGAGACCGACGGTGGGCCGCCCTGACCGGCGGCATCTGCGCGCAGACGTAGGCTGGAGGGTGTGATTTCGAAGGAGGGTCAGTCGTGACCGAACCTCATCCCTGGCGAAGGTATGTCGCTCTCGGCGACTCGTTCACCGAAGGCATCGGAGACCCGGAGCCGGCAAGCCCGGGCGGGCACCGGGGCTGGGCAGATCGCGTCGCCGAGGTTCTGAGCGCGCAGGCAGAGCCTGACTTCTCGTATGCCAACCTTGCGATTCGCGGGCGTCTCATTCGCCAGATTCTCGATGAGCAGATCGAACCGGCGCTCGAGCTCAGCCCAGATCTCATCACCATCGCCGCCGGCGGCAACGACGTGATTCGGCCGGGTACCGATCCCGACCTCATCGCGGCTCAGTTCGATGCAGGTATCGCCGAACTCAAGCGTGACGGCGCCACCATCGTGATCTTCACGGGCACAGACGTCGGTTTCTCGCCGGTGTTCCGCGGAATTCGCGGCAAGGTGGCCATCTACAACGAGAACATCCGATCGATCGCCGCCCGCCATGACCTCATCGTCGCCGACCAATGGGGTCTCGCGTCGATTCAAGACTCCGGGTTCTGGGCGCCCGATCGCCTCCACCTGAATTCGTACGGTCATCACGAGGTTGCGCGAATGGTTCTCGCGGCACTGAACGTGTCGAACGATTTGCAGCCGAATGCACCGGAACCCCTGCCGGCCGCCAGCTGGCGCCAGGCCCGAGGGAGCGATCTCGTGTGGGCGCGGGAGTACTTCGTGCCGTGGGTGCTACGCCGAGTGCGGCACCAGTCATCGGGTGACGGCCTGTCACCGAAGCGACCGGATGCCCGGCCGGTCGGTTACGCATTGACTCCCCCGCTCGCTCCGCCCGACGGGCGAACCACGCCAGAGCGACCCCTGCGGTCGAGATAGGCCGCCGGGGCGGTCGCCCTCGTTTGAGAACGCCGCCCTCGCCGGAACCGAGGGCCGCTACGCCGGCCCCTCGAGCTCGAGCAGCGTGAGGTTGGCGGAGTCGTAGAGCACTGTGTACCCCGACGCCTCGTCGTCGAGAAGCGCCCTCTGCTGCGCCGCGGGGATCGGAAAGTCGAGGCCTTCGTTCGTATCGGCCACGATGTAGCGGGCGCGCTCGGCCAGCGCCGCCTCCGACGCGCCCGCGGGAGCAGAGCCGGCAGAGGGGTCGCCAGGGCACTGCCGGCACGAACACCTGGCGTCACCGTACAGACCTCACGCGCG
This sequence comes from Subtercola sp., assembly GCA_025463745.1. Lineage (GTDB taxonomy): Bacteria > Actinomycetota > Actinomycetes > Actinomycetales > Microbacteriaceae > Subtercola. The sequence continues at coordinate 15,202 of JAODBB010000165.1, read as the reverse complement.
TGAGAGCCTCGACGAATGCCGCGAACACGATCGGCATCAGAACGGCGCTGTAGTGGTCAGCGGTGCCCCACAGTAGGCCGGGTCGTTCGAGAGAAAGCGCCCAGAGCAGCGTTGGAACTGCAACGAGCGCGAGCGGCGAGCGCAGGGCCAGAAAAGCGGTCGGAAGCACTTGGAGCAGCAGGGTCACGAGCTTGGTGTCGGGCGAAAGGATCGACAGCACCTGTGTCAGGGAATCTGGTGCCACCACACGGCCGGTGTTGTCGTCGGCGCCCTGCGTGTTGAACGCCGGAATGATGAGCAGCATCTCCAAGGCGCTCGCCGCGACGCCGAACAGTTCCGTCAGGATGCTCCACTGCGACAGGCTCAGGCGGGGCATTCCTACGGCGAAAACCACTTCGTGAAAGTCGAAAACGACGGAGCTCGCCAGCCCCCACGACAGCCCGTATCGGGCCGCCGCATTGGCGGCGACTTGCCGGAACCTGCATCGCACGTGAAAAGTGTGCGATTGCCGCTGTCGGTCTTCTCAGCGGGCTACAAGACTCCGCCCAGAGCGGGCGTCCGGCGCAGAGCAGTCATCCCGCTGAGCGCGGGCAGAGGCTCAGCGCACGCAAACCGCCGATCTCCAGCGTCGTCACACCCGCAGCGCCCACAGCGCCACCGCACTCGCCGACGCCACGTTCAGTGAATCCACCCCGTGTAGCATCGGAATCGTCACCACCTGATCGGCCACCGACAGCGCCTCGCGGCTGAGACCGTCGCCCTCTGCGCCGAGCAGAATCGCCACGCGCTCCGGCGGCGCGGCCGCATACTCGTCGAGCGTCACGGCGTTCTCGCTGAGCGCGAGTGCCGCGATCTGAAACCCGGCGGCGTGCAGCAGTGGAGCGGCTTCACTCCACTCGGGCAGCCGCGTCCACGGCACCTGCAGCACGGTGCCCATCGACACGCGAACACTTCGACGGTAGAGCGGGTCGGCGCAGCGCGGGGTGATGAGTACGGCATCCGCCCCGAGACCGGCGACCGAGCGGAAGATGGCGCCGACGTTGGTGTGATCGACGAGGCTGTCGAGGATGACGACTCGCCGGGCATCCCGAAGCACCGACGCGACCGACGGCAGCTCGGGCCGGTGCATCGAGGCCAGGGCCCCGCGGTGCAGATTGAACCCCGTGAGACTCTCGAGCAGCTCCGATGAGCCCACGTAGATCGGCACGTCGTCTGCCACCAGGCTCCGGATGCCCGCCAGCCACTTTTCTTCGCACAACACCGATCTCGGCCGATGCCCCGCGGCGATCGCGCGCTCGATGACCTTGCTCGACTCGGCGATGTACAGCCCGCCAGCCGGCTCGCTGACCCGTCTCAGGGCGACGTCGGTGAGGCCCCGATAGTCGGCCAAGAAGTCTGGCTTCAGGAGGTCTGTGGTGAGCCCGGGCTCGGGAAGATCGGTAATGTGAATGACGGTCACAAAAGACCACTCTGCCAGGCGCCGGAAACAAATTCGAAAACTGCGCTGTTTAGACTGAAGTGAATCTTCGATGCGTGAGGGAGGGCTGACGATGGCGGTGATCGACTCCGAGCGCGACATGTCTGCGTGTGCCCCGACCTCTGCGGGTGCCCGGACCTCTGCGGCAGCGCGGACCTCTGCCGCTCAGACCTCGACAACCCAGACGTCCGCAACTCAGGCCTCAGAAACTCAGACATCCGCAGCCCAGCTCGACGAGATCGCCGGGATACTGGCTGACAAGCGCATCGTGATTCTCACTGGCGCCGGCATGAGCACCGACTCCGGTATTCCCGATTACCGCGGCGAAGGCGCACCGAAGCGCAACCCGATGACCTTCGACCAGTTCTTGGCGAGCCCGCAGTATCGCCAGCGCTACTGGGCCGGCAGCCACCTCGGCTGGAAGCTGTTCGATTCGGCCGCCCCGAACCGCGGGCACCTGATTCTCGCCGAACTCGAGAACGCGGGAGTTCTGACCGGCGTCATCACGCAGAACGTCGACGGCCTGCACGTTCGTGCCGGGTCGAATCGCGTGGTCGATCTGCACGGCTCCATGGACAGGGTGCGCTGCCTCAATTGCGGCCAGATGTATGCCCGGGTGAGCGTCGCCGAGCAGATCGATGCGGCGAACCCGTGGATGGCCGAGCCAGACGCCGTCTCGGTGAACCCCGACGGCGACGCCGAGGTCACCAATTGGCACGATTTCGTGACTCCGGCGTGCACCGTGTGCGGTGGAACACTCAAGCCCGATGTGGTGTTCTTCGGCGAGTTCATTCCCAAGGAGCGCTTCGGCGAGGCGAGCGACCTGGTGCGGGCATCCGACGCCCTGATCATCGCAGGGTCGTCGCTCGTCGTGAACTCGGGCATCCGGCTGCTCGAACAGGCCCGGCGCAGGCGTCTGCCGGTGGTCATCATCAATCGGGGAATTACCAAGGGCGATTCGCGCGCGACTGTTAAGCTCGACGCAGGAACATCGGAGACGTTGACCGCCCTGGCCGCTCGTTTGCTGCCCTGACGGTCTTTCGCTTCTGCTGGGCCCGCCGTTGCAGTTCGACAGCTGCAGGGGCCGACAGCTCGGAGGACCACCTGTTATGACCCACCTCGCGCTCGTGCGGCACGGCCAGACCGATTGGAATCTGGCAAAACGCATTCAAGGCAGCACCGACATACCGTTGAATGCCACCGGGCGTGCCGAGGCGAAGGCAACGGCGGAGATCTTGGCCGAGAGTCAGTGGGACGGCATACTGACCAGCCCATTGGGGCGCGCTGTCGAAACCGCCGAGATCATTGCGAACATCATCGACCTGGGCGAACCTGAGGCGGTCGAGGCGCTCGTGGAACGTCACTACGGTGAGGCGGAGGGGCTCGAATTCGACGAATTGCACCGCCTGTACCCGGCGCAGAGCGCGGTTCCGGGCCGCGAGACGCACGCACAGGTTCGGCGGCGCGTGCATGAGGCGCTGATGGAGATCGCCGAGAAACGGCCGGGTCAGTCGCTGATCGTGGTGGCCCACGGCGGCGTCATCAGTTCACTCGTGCGGTTTGCCACCGACGGCGCCCGCCCACGCGCCGATGAGCGCATCCCGAACGGGTCGGTGCACTACTTCACCTACCTCGACGGCCACCTGCGGCTCGACGAATTCAACGGCGTGCCGGCTTCTGCGCCGGTTCTCGAAGCGGGGCCAACGCATGAAGCACTGCCAGAAGCGCCTGCGCTGACACCGCCCAGCTGAATTTCGCGGCTTGCCGGCGGCCGGCCGCCGAACGGCGCTGCCACTCCGGTTGGTCTTCGAGTTTCGTGATCGATTCGGCGAATTCTGCGGGGTTCGAGGCTTCGAAGTACAGCGCGGCCTCTCCCCCGATCTCACGAAAGACGGCGATGTCGCTCACGACCACCGGTGTTCCCCGGCCCATCGCCTCCACCAGCGGGATGCCGAATCCCTCATTGAGCGACGCCGTCACCAACGCGGTCGCGCGGTCGAGTTCTGCGAGATACTCGTCGTCACTCGCGCCGTTGTGAAAGACGAGTTTCGCGCTCGGGGCGAGCGCTGTGAGACGGCGACGGTCATCGTCTCGAACGGTGCTCATCAGCTGCAACTCGTAGTCGGGAAGCAGGGCCATGCCCCGCACGAGCGTTTCGACGTTCTTGTAGGGCATGAACGAGCCCATGTAGACGAGCGATTTCGCTCGTCGCGTTGGCTCTGTCACGAGCGATTGCGCTCGTGTTGTCGGCTCTGTCACGAGCGATTTCGCTCGTGTTGCCGCGTTCAGCTGGGGCTGGGTGCTGGATGCTGCGACCTCCGCCGGCTCGGCGTCGAGCGTATCGGCCGCATTGCTCACCACCACGATCGGCCGCTTCGTCAGGTGATGCTCTTTTACGAGAGCCTCGGTGGTGTGTGAGACGGTGACCACCGTGTCTGCTCGGTTCAAGAGCATCCGTTGCGGCCACCAGGCCGTGTGGTAGAGCCTCCAGAGCAACCGCAGCGGCCAGGCGAATTCGCGCGGCGGCGTCGGGTTCGAGTAATAGATCAGGTCGTGCACGGTCAGCGCGAGCGGGTATTTCCGGCCGAGAGTGCCCATGGTCTGCATCGGGGTGAATACGACGTCGGGGCTGAGCTTGTTGACCTGCAGGGCGACGAACAGCTCGCGCGGGCTGGTGGGTGAACTCGCGAGAGACCAGGGCAGGTCGGGCAGGTTGGCGAGTTGCCGCTTGTCACTGATCAGCATGACGATCTCGGGGTGGAGTTTCGCCAGCGCCGTCACGAGACCCGCGGTGTAGCGGCTGATACCGTCGTGACGCCCGATGCGCGTGTACCGGCAGTCGAAGACGATCTTCACGCGATGCGCTTCTCGGCCAGAAACGAGGTGATCGACTGCGCCGCCTGGGCCGGCTTCTCGTAGTGGATGAGGTGACCGACACCCTCGAGCACGACAAGTCGCGCGTTCGGGATCGCCGTCGCCAGTCGCTTCTCGGCGGCCACCGGAGTGATGTCGTCTCTGTCGCCCGCGATCAGCAGGGTCGGCGGCGCGATCTGGGCGGCGAACTCCGAGACGTCGTTGCTCACGGATGCTTCGAAAGCCTCGACCACCACAGCGCGATTCGAGAACGCCCCGAAGTACTGGTGATGCTGGCTGTGAATCCAGCGGCGCAACCGTGCGTCTTTCGTCTTCGCCATCGTGATGCTGATGAACAGGGTCACGATGCTCAGCCGCAGCCACGCGAAGCCGATCCTCTGCGGCAACCAGGCACCGACCTTGTAATAGAACACGGCGAGACGGGTGAGGATGCCGCGGGGGCCCGACAAGGCGGGTGCGGCGATCGGGTTCACCAGCACCACGTCGTCGGCCGTCAGGCCGTCGGCCAGGGCTGCCGAGACGATGATGGAGCCGAAGGAATGCCCCAGAACGACGAGGGGGCCTGCAATCTCTCCGCCGTCGATGAGCGTGGAGACGAGTTCTCGCAGCCAGGCGGAGTAACCGGCGATGTCGTGGGTGGTGGCGAGCGGGGTGGAGATTCCGAACCCGGGGAGGTCGGGAACGATGACGCGGGAGCCCTGAAGTTGTGCGGCGATGGGTTCGAGACCGTGATGGTCGCCGCGAAAGCCGTGCACCATGAGAATCGTGGTGGGGGGAACGTCGAGGGTCACGGGCGCGTCGCTGCCGAGGGCGGTTTCGGCGTGTTGCACCTCACGGCTGGCGGGGTCGTAGATCCACAGCTCGGTGGTGCCGCCGCGAACGTCGAGGCTCAGGCGCGTCAGAGGCTTCGCGGCGAGCTGCGCGGCGTAAGGAGAGGGCGGAATCATCGGGCTTAACACTAGTTCGAACATCCGCCCCCCCGTCGGAAGCACCGGGCCAAAACGTGGAACACGCAGGGGTTACTCGGTCTGACGCGCAACGTTGCCGCCGGAATGCGTTCCGCCGGGCAACCTGGTCTATCGTGAAAGAGGGTGCTGCCGGCCCCTTCGACGCGTTTTCAGGGAAGGTCTGCTGTGAGCTTTACTGCACCCATTCAATTGCCCGGTTTGACCCTCGACCCGCAGTGGTTTCGCCGCTCGGTGTTCTACGAGGTGATGATCCGCTCGTTCGTCGACAGCAATGGTGACGGGGCAGGCGATATCGCGGGGCTGGTGTCGAAACTCGACTACTTGCAATGGCTCGGCATCGACGGATTGTGGCTGCCGCCGTTCTTCGACTCGCCGCTGCGCGACGGTGGGTACGACATCACGGACTACCGGTCGATTCTGCCCGAATTCGGCTCGGTCGACGAATTCCGCGACCTGGTGACGAAGGCGCATGAGCGAAACATGCGTATCGTGATCGACCTGCCGCTGAACCACACTTCCGACGCGCACGACTGGTTTCAGCAGTCGCGCGAAGACCCGGAGGGGCCGTACGGCGACTTCTACGTGTGGAGCGACACCGACCAGAAGTACGAAGACATTCGCATCATCTTCGTCGACACCGAAGAGTCGAACTGGACCTTCGACCCGGTGCGCCGCCAGTTCTTCTGGCACCGGTTCTTCTCGCACCAGCCCGACCTGAACTTCGAGAACCCGGCCGTGCACGAGGCGATGTTCGACATCGTGCGGTTCTGGCTCGACCTGGGTGTCGACGGCTTTCGCCTCGATGCCATCCCCTACCTCTACGAATCCGACGAGGGCAACGGCGAGGGCGAGCCGAAGACCCACGAATTCGTCGCCAAGCTGCGCAAGATGGTCGACCGCGAATACCCCGGGCGCATCATGATCGCCGAGGCGAACCAGTGGCCGCGTGAGGTGGCCGCATTCTTCGGCACCGAAGACGAGCCCGAATGCCACATGGCCTTCGACTTTCCCGTGATGCCGCGCATCTTCTACTCGCTGCGCTCGCAGACGGCGGGCGAACTCATCAGGGTGCTCTCTGAGGTCACCGAGATTCCCGAAGGTGCCGGCTGGGGCGTCTTTCTCCGCAATCACGATGAGCTCACGCTCGAAATGGTGTCAGAAGAGTACCGCCAGGCCATGTACGGCTGGTACGCCTACGACCCGCGGATGCGCGCAAACATCGGTATTCGCAGGCGCCTCGCACCTCTGCTCGACAACTCCAGGGCCGAACTCGAACTCGCCCACGCTCTGCTGTTCTCCCTCTCAGGTTCGCCCTTTTTGTATTACGGCGACGAGATCGGCATGGGTGACAACATCTGGCTGCCCGACCGCGACTCGTCGCGCACGCCTATGCAGTGGACGCCCGATCGCAACGCCGGCTTCTCCACCGCCGACCCGGGCAAGCTGTTTTTGCCGGTTGTGCAGTCGCTGGTGTACAACTACGCGCTGGTGAACGTCGAGTCGCAGCTCGCCCAATCGCGGTCGATGCTGCACTGGGTGCGCAACGTGATCCACGTGCGAAAGGCCCATCCCGCGTTCGGCCTCGGAGACCTTCGAGTCGTGAGCACGAACCACGAGTCGGTGTTGGCGTTCGTCAGGTCGTATGCCGGGTCATCCACTCAGTGGGGAGACGCGCCCGAGCGAATTCTCTGCGTCTTCAGCTTCGCCCACAATCCGGTTTCGGTCACGATCGATCTGTCTGATTTCGCCGGTCGCCGGCTCACCGATCTCTTCGGTGGAGGGGAATTCCCCACCATCGGCGACGACGGCACCGTGACGCTCACGCTGGCCACGCAGAGCTTCTACTGGCTGCACCTCGGCCAGGCGGCGGCCGAGCAGGTGTACTAGCCCGGTGCGGGTTTTCGATCGTTTGCGCACTCGCCGAGCGGGCCGCCACGCAATGTCGGTAGCTCGCCCTAGTGTGAATTCCGTGGAACCAACTGAGCAACTCCTGCAACCGACTCTGTTCGATATCGAGCCAGCCGAAGTGCTGCCGCTGGTTCAGCCGCACGGGCGGCATGTGGTCGTTGAGCGTGAGTCGGCTCCGTTTGTTTCCCTCAACGCCGCTGCACCACGTTCGGCTGGCGCACAGAACGCTGTCATCGAAGAGTCCGCCGCGCAGGCGTCACCCGCTCGTTCGTCTGTTGCGGTGCTCGAAGCGCCCGCCGGCCCCACCTGGGCGCACCGACTCGCCGTGTTCGACCTCGAGACCACCGGAATCGACGTCGAGACGAGCCGCATCGTCACCGCGAATGTGAGCATCATCGACCACCTGGGCGACACCCGGTCTCGGTTCGACTGGATCGCCAACCCGGGCATCCCCATACCGCCGCAAGCGTCGGCCGTGCACGGGGTCAGCACCGAACGTGCCGTTGCCGAAGGCCGCGCGGCAGCTGATGTCGTCGCCGAGATCGTGGATGCCCTGACCGCAGCCCTCGACGAAGGGCTGTCGATCGTGATCTACAACGCCCCCTACGACCTCACGCTGCTCGACCGGGAGGCCCGCCGTTACGGCATCACTCCCCTGCGCGAACCCATCCCGGTGGTCGACCCCCTCGTCATCGATAAGGCGCTCGACCGTTACCGCAAAGGAAAGCGCACCCTCGAGGCCGCGGCCCTGCACTACGAGGTCGAGCTGCTCGACGCGCACGACGCCGGCGCCGATGCCATAGCGGCCGGGCGGGTCGCACAGGCACTGGCCCTCACCTTCGAGGCCGAACTCGACATCACGCAAGCGCAGCTGCACCACTCGCAGGTCGTCTGGGCGCGCGAGCAGGCCGACAGCTTTCAGGATTACATGCGGCGCACCAAAGACCCCACCTTCACCGCCCGCGCGGGCTGGCCGGTCGCCTGACATGTCCGTGACGAGAGAGCCACTCTCAGATTGAAGTCACGGAGCAAGTCAGACATCTAGCCACAGCGAATCGAAAGAGTACGTTGCTGGTGCCGCTGATTCGATTCGAGAAGCAAGCTCCAAGACGCGAATCTTGTCTTCTCGCTCATCTTGCCAGTTCTATTGCCGATTGTCGGCGATTTGAAACGAGAGTGCGCCCCTCGTAGTGTCCATAGTCGCTTATGTACGGTTCCAACTCCTGGCGATCTAGCCTGGTAATGAAAAGTGCGGGCCAACCGTCGTATCCACTCGGTCCTCGGGAGGCACCACCGCCGCTCAAACCCCGTCGTGAGGCAGTTACGCCCGTGTTGAGGCCGTTATAGCGACCTCAACACGGGCGAATTGGCCTCACTAGTGAGCGAAGAGCCGTGACCCGCCGCGATACGCCGGGCGGACGACGGGCAGGCACGGCACCGCAGGCGAGCTACCGCTACTTGCCGAAGCCCTTGTAACGACTGTTGAACTTCTCGACGCGGCCGGCGGAGTCGAGGATGCGCTGCTTACCCGTGTAGAACGGGTGCGACTCCGAGGAGATCTCGACGTCGATGACCGGGTAGGTGTTGCCGTCTTCCCACTCGATCGTCTTCTGGCTCGTCACCGTCGAACGAGTGAGGAAGGTTGCGCCCGAAGCCAGGTCGCGGAACACGACGGGCAGGTAGTCGGGGTGAGTGTCGGTCTTCATGAAGGGAATCCTTGATGCTACTTGTGGGTGTGAGGGAGAAGAAGTCGTGGCGCCGATGCCGACGAAAACGGCAGGGCCAGCTGAAGAGTCTATCAGACCAATCGGCCAGTCACGAGGCGCCTCATGCTACGACGTCGCGCGTGCCGAGTACCGTCCGTCGGCCTCGGTGAGGATGATCGGCAGCCCGAAAGCCGTTTCGAGATTCTCTGCCGTGAGGGCTTCGGCAAGCGGCCCCGCGGCGACGATCGACGCGTGCGAAATCAGCAGCACGTGGGTGAATCCGCGCGGAATCTCTTCGACGTGATGCGTCACCATCACGATCGCCGGCGCCGACGGCGCACTGGCATACCCGCCGAGCAGCTGCAGCAGCTCTTCACGCGCTCCAAGGTCGAGGGAGGCGGCCGGCTCATCGAGAAGCAACAACTCGGGGTCGGTCATCACAGAACGGGCGATCTGCACCCGCTTCTGCTCGCCGTCGCTCAGCGACCCGAACGTGCGCTCCTCGAGGTGATCAAGACGCCATTCGGCGAGCACCCGCTGCGCGCGGCGCAGGTCGATCTCGTCATACTGCTCGTTCCAGCGCCCGGTCACCGAGTACGCGGCGGTCAGCACGACGTTCAGCACGGTCTCATCGCCCGGGAAACGCTTCGCCATCGCCGATGACGCGAAGCCGACACGCGGCCGCAGCTCGAACACGTCGACGCGGCCCATGCGCGAATCGAGAATCTGCGCGGTGCCGCTGGTGGGGTGCACCATGGCCGAGGCGAGGTTCAGCAATGTGGTCTTGCCTGCGCCGTTCGGCCCCAGAATGACCCACCGCTGGTCTGCTTCGACCTTCCAGTTGATGTTGTCAAGGATGCGGTTACCGTTACGGACGACCGACACGTCTTCAAGGTCAAGAACTGTGGGCATGACGTCAAGCCTAGCCGTCGGCAGCCCGCGTTCCGGCCACAAACGGCGCTCGGCCGGAGGCCAGAACCAGCCGCGAGCGAGCCTCAGATCAGGCTGCGATAGATCCGCTCAGTTTCTTCGGCGATTTGCTTCCAACTGAACGTGCTTTCAGCCCGCAACCGACCGGCCGCACCCATCCGCCGGGCGGTGGCAGGGTCAGACACCACGTCACGCAGCGCACCCGCCAGGTCGTACACGAAGCGTTCGGGATCGATAGGGGTGCCCGTGCCATCCGTCACCTGATCGATCGGCACCAGGCGGCCGGTCACACCGTCATCGACGACCTCCGGAATGCCGCCGGTCGCCGTTCCGACCACGGGCAGCCCGCACGCCATCGCTTCGAGGTTCACGATGCCGAGCGGCTCATACACCGAGGGGCAGACGAACACCGTTCCGCTGGTGAGCACGGCAGACAGTTCGTATTGGCTCAGAAGTTCGGGAATCCAGACGACGCCGGTGCGCTGTTCTTGCAATGCACGAACCCCGGCGGTCACCTCTTCGAGAATTTCGGGCGTATCGGGGGCGCCGGCGCACAAGATCAGCTGAACATCCGGTGGCAACTGCAAAGCAGCGCGCAACAGATACGGCAGCCCCTTCTGCCGCGTGATTCTGCCGACGAAGACGACGGATGGCCGGTTGGGATCGATGGCGAAACGCGAGAGCACCTCGGGGTCGTAGACCGGCCTCCACTTCTCGAGGTCGATGCCGTTGTAGACCACGCTGACCCGGTCTTCGGAGATCGACGGGTACGAGCGCAGAATGTCGTTGCGCATACCGCCGCTGACGGCGATGACCGAGTCGGCTGACTCGAACGCGTTCTTTTCGATCCACGAAGACAAGCGGTAGCCGCCGCCGAGCTGTTCGGCCTTCCACGGGCGCAGCGGCTCGAGCGAGTGAGCAGTGACGACGTGCGGAATGTCGTGCAGCATCGACCCGAGCTGCCCTGCGGCATTCGCGTACCAGGTGTGCGAGTGAACGACGTCAGCTCCCCCGACGTCATTGGCGATCTGCAGGTCGACACCGAGTGTCGTGAGCGTGGGGTTCGCGCCCGTCAGCTCGGTCGGCGGTCGATAGGAGAACACCCCCGGTTCGTCGCGCGGCGCGCCGAAAGCGCGCACGATGACGTCGATATTGACGCGGAGCGCCTTCACGAGTTCAGCGACGTGCACCCCCGCCCCTCCATAGACTTCGGGTGGGTATTCTCTGGAAATCACATCGACGCGCACAACCACGAACGTAGTACCTAACAAGCGCCCCCGTCGAGGCCCGTCTGCGGTATGGCCGGTGACCTATTGTTGACCTATGGCTGCATCAAAGAAGATATTCGGCATCGTTCTCGCTGGTGGCGAAGGTAAGAGGCTCATGCCTCTCACCGCAGACCGAGCGAAGCCCGGTGTTCCCTTCGGTGGCGGTTACCGCCTCATCGACTTCGCGCTCTCGAACCTCGTCAACTCGGGCCTGACGAAGATCGTCGTGCTGACGCAATACAAATCGCACAGTCTCGATCGGCACATCTCGCAGACCTGGCGCATGTCTGGTCTGCTCGACTCGTACGTGGCATCCGTGCCTGCGCAACAACGCCTGGGCAAGCGCTGGTTCAGCGGCTCGGCCGACGCCATTCTGCAGAGCCTCAACCTGATTCGCGATGAGCAACCAGACATCGTGGTCGTCGTCGGCGCCGATCACGTCTACCGCATGGATTTCGCACAGATGGTGCAGGCGCACATCGACTCCGGCCTGCCGGTCACTGTGGCGGCGATTCGCCAGCCGATGGAACTCTCCGACCAGTTCGGCATCATCCAGACCGACGCAGACAACCCCGGGCTCATCGCTGAGTTTCTCGAGAAGCCGAAGACCGCGATCGGGCTGGCCGATGCACCGAACGAAGTGCTCGCCTCGATGGGAAACTACGTCTTCAATGCGGACGCCCTGATCGAAGCCGTTATTCGCGATGGCGAGAAGACCAGCTCGAACCACGACATGGGCGGCGACATCATTCCTGACTTCGTATCGCGCGGCCAGGCCGGCGTCTACGACCTCTCGCTCAACGAGGTTCCCGGCGCCACCGATCGCGACCGTTACTACTGGCGCGACGTGGGTACCATCGAGTCGTTCTACGACGCCCACCAAGACCTCATTTCTGCATTGCCCGTGTTCAACCTCTACAACAGCGCCTGGCCGATCTACACGCAGCAGCTGAATTCGCCGCCGGCCAAGTTTGTGCGCGACGCCAAGGGCAACAGCGGAACGACCATCGAATCGATCGTCTCTCTCGGCTGCCTCATCTCGGGTGCCCGCATCGAGCGCAGTGTTCTGGGCCCGTGGGTCACCATCGAGTCGAGCGCCCTGGTGCAAGACTCGGTGCTGTTCGACCGCGTGCACATCTACCCCGACGCTGTCGTTCGCCGCGCTATTCTGGACAAGAACGTGGTCGTCTCTGCCGGCGCCATGATCGGAATCGACCACGCTCGCGACCGCGAACGCGGCTTCACCGTGACCGACACGGGAATCACCGTTGTCGGCAAGGGAGTAACAGTAGAACCATGACCGATGCCCGTTTTCTGATCGTGCTCGATGTCGATTCGACACTGATCGAAAACGAAGTGATCGAAATGCTTGCCGAATGCGCAGGCAGCTTGCGCGCCGTGGCCGAGATCACCGAGCGCGCCATGTCGGGCCAGCTCGACTTTCAGCAGAGTCTGCGTTCACGCGTCTCGACTCTCGCCGGGCTCCCGATCTCGTGTTTCACCGATGTCGCCGACGACATCAGAGTGACCCAGGGCGTACCCGAACTGATCGCTGGTCTGCACGCCAACGACGGGCTCATCGGCGTCGTCTCCGGCGGCTTCCACGAGTTGCTGGATGCCGTGGCCACCGACCTCGGCCTCGACCACTGGAAGGCGAATCGACTCGAGATCGCAGACGGCCGTCTCACGGGCAACGTTCTCGGCCCGATCATCGACGCCCAGGCCAAGGCCCACGCCCTGATCGAGTGGGCGGATGCCGCGGGCATCCCCCACGCCCAGACCGTCGCCGTGGGTGACGGAGCGAACGACCTGGCCATGATGGATGCCGCGGGCCTCTCGGTGGCGTTCAATGCGCGTGCGGTCGTGCGCGAGCGCGCCCACCTCGCCATCGACACCCGAGACCTCTCGCAGCTGCTTCCCCTGCTCGGCCTGCGCGGCTGACCGCCATCCCTGTCACTCTCGCACTCGCGTCGGTCGCGCGACTGTGGCCACCCCGACGTGGATGCGTCGGAGTGGCCACAGTGGATTCAGCGGGACTCAGCCGAGGGCAGGGTACAGCGCGGGGGTCGTGCGCGCGTGCGAGGCCTGCTCGAATGAATAGGTGAGGCCGATGAGCGTGCCTTCGGCGTAATCCCGTCCGAGGAACTCGAGGTTCACTCCCGCTCCGACGCTGCCACCGTCTGCGGCGATCGACTGCCCCATCGGAACCGTTACGGCCGGCATACCCGTGTTCGGGCTCAACCGGAGGTTGCTGCCGAGCGTGTTGTACGGGTTACCGGTCGGGTAGACGATGGTGTCGAGGTTGTCGTCGTCCATCATCTGGGTCACCAGTTTCTGGCCTGCAGCGAGTTGCAGCGTGTGGCTGCCGGTCGGGCCGGCCCATGCCTGGTACTGATCCTCGGTGACGGCGTCGCGCTGCGTGTAGACGTTCGTACGTGATGTCACGAAGTTGCCACTGTCGACGATGGAACCCACCGACCTATCGGCTACGTTCGGCGCAAGGTGCGCAGAAATGTAGTCGTTGAGGTTGTGCTTGAACTCGTTCGTGCTGCCGCTGCTCTCGCCGAGAACCTTGGAGAAGTCGGCCGGCGGCGTGAGCGCCACGATCGTCGCGCCCTGCGCCTCGAGAGTGGCCATCGTCTGGTTCCAGAGCCGCACGGTGGTGGCGTTGGTGCCGATCATCGAAGGCACATAGCCGATTCGAGCACCCTTGAGCGCCGTCGGGTCGAGATACGTGGTGTACGAATCCGGAACCTTTCCTGCCTGGGCTGCGGTAGCCGGGTCGGCCGAGTCGACACCGGTGACGGCATCGAGTGCGACCGCAGCATCCGTGACGCTGCGCGCGAGCGGCCCACCCGTGTCTTGGCTGAGCGCGAGCGGAATGATGCCGTCGCGGCTGGTCAGGCCGACCGTGGGCCGAATGCCGACGAGCTGGTTGTACGACGACGGCACGCGGATGGAGCCACCCGTGTCGGTGCCGAAGCCGAGGCCCGCGAAGTTGGCCGAAATGGCCGCTCCGGTTCCACCGCTCGAGCCACCGGCGGTCTTCGTGGTGTCGTACGGGCTGGCGATCAGTGCAGTGTTCTGCACACCGGTCACCGGGTCGACACCCTGGAATGCCGAGTACTCCGATACGAAGCCGTAGGCGAACTCGTCGAGGCCTGCCTTGGCGAGGATGATCGCGCCGGCGTCACGCAGATCAGAGACCATTGTGGCATCCGTCGACGTCTGGTTGTCTTCCCAGCAGGCACAACCACCGGTCGTCGGCATGTCTTTGGTGTCGTAGTTGTCTTTGACAGCGATCGGGATGCCGAGAAGCATGCTCGTCATTCCATGGGCGGCGCGTTCAGCATCAGCGGCCGCAGCAGCCTGCAGGGCGTCGGTACTCACAGTGATGATCGAGTTCAGCGGTCGCGCCCCGCCCGCCTGGGTCGTCTTATCGTCGGCCGCGATGCGGTCGAGGTAATCCTGGGTGAGCTGCACCGAGGTGAGCACGCCGGCGTTCATCGCTGCCTGCATGTCGATGGTCGACGCCTCGATGAGGGTGAACGGGCCGTCGTCGTAGATCATGCGACCCGAGACTGCGGCGAGATCCTTCACGGTGATCACACCATCGCTATCTGTATCGGCCACCGCCACACTCGCCCAATCGGGTGAGGCGCTGGTGTCGCCGAGGTGATCGGAAACGACTTTCAGGTCGTCTTTCGTGACCTGCTTGTCACCCGTGAGGTCGAGCTGGGTGTAGTAGGGGGCCAGCATCTGGTCGGCCCTGATGGTGGCGGCAGGATCGGCGTTCGCGGCGGCGGGAACGGCGATGAGCGTTCCGAACGTCAGTGCTGCGATGACGCCGGTGGCGGCTACAGCCGATCGGCGGGCGCGCCGGGATGCGCGGGGTGAGTTCACGGAGTTGTTCCTCTGAGATGTGGTGGGATTGCTGCCCCTGTTGGCAGTGGACTGAGAACGGGCCTGCCGGGTCATCGGGTGACCGACTTCCGGCGGCGCACGGCGAAGATGCCGATCACGATGACGGCGACGCCGAGGAGAAGGGAGCCTCCGATGCTCAGCCCGGTG
>JAODBB010000147.1 GCA_025463745.1 Subtercola sp. | reverse complement strand
CGCCAAAAGCCGCCTCACCCTCGTCCCCAACACCGAAAGCGAGGCCACGGAAACAGTCCTCCAACTCAGCGCCTAAACCCTTAAACCGAAGGAACCACCGCTACACCACCACCGGGGACTTGACCCGCCACAACCGGTGATTGGTTGGGGAATCCAGCACGCATTTGGTCAGGGAAATCAGCATCTCGCTCTTCTAGGGCCGACCGCCGAAGTCGAGGCATATAAGGCCCGTTTCGACAATTTCGATTCGTATCTCGCTGTTCTCGACGATGAGACCGAGCGTTTAATGATTGCTGGTCCGTCAACTTCCGAAGCGGAAGTGCTGCGTTATGGTTTCGGCTACAAGCCAGAGTTAGCCTGGCAGGTCGCCTTAGATCGAGCAGAGATAGAACAACACGTCGCGGGTGGGCTTGCCGTTGACGCCGACCTGAATAGTCGCGTCGATGACGTGATTGCGGCCGGCGAAATCTTCCATGAATTGATGCCGCTCATGCATGAGCGTTTCGACCTCGCGGGTGTCGGCAGCGGCGAGCTCATGAATTTAGGTCGTGACGGTATGACGCGGTTTATCGACCTCTTGCCTAGTTCGGTGGTCAGGCGAACGCTTCGTAAACATGTCCAGCGGAATGTGAGCAGGATGCCGTCAGTGAACGACGTGAGCGACGCCGATCTTTACGCAGTACTAATGCCTCGCTGTGATCTCGTTGTTGCCGAAGCCTCAGCTCATCACGCCCTTACTGCGGCGAAGGTGGATAAGCAATTTGGAGTCAATATCATCAAAAGGCTTGTTCATGTTCCGGCAGCTATCACCGAGCTCCTAGCAAGTTAATTTGATCGGGCGGCGCTGACTGTGCCGACTACGTCAGCCCTGACGAACGCGGGCTGAACCAGTCGTGCATGCCTCAGCTCGGATGTTTCTGGTGTGCCGGCCGCATCCGCATGCCTCGTCTTTTGAGGTGGGTGTGAATGGTGCCGTCGGTAAAACCGAGCTTCTTACCAATATTGGCAAGGGAGAGCCCTGATTCGTAGAGCGCCACGGCTTGATCGACTCGGTGTCCGGAAATAGTGACGTCGCGCAGCTCAACGCCGCGCCGATTGAGGTGGCCAGCGATGGTCGTGCGGTGCAGACCGAACTGTCGGGCGAGTGCTTTCATTGACTCGCCCGCTTGATATTTCCAGACCAGTTCATCGATTTCGACTGGCGTGAGCTGGAGGGCTCTGTGGGGTGTGGCCGCTGCAGGCGACGTCGGGCGGTTGCCCTTTATCAATGCCAGTTTTCGGAGGTGTTCAATCTCGTGTGCGCTTTTTCGATACGAGGCGATGAGCCCCACCAGAAAAACGCCCTGAGATCCCGCCGATCTCAGGGCGTTGTTTCGCTACAGTGTTAGGCATGAGATCCAGGGGGATCGCGGTCGTACTGGGGGTGCGCGCCGCTGCTGACGGCTTGCACTGCCACTAGGTCGACTCCGGTGGCGACCTCGCCGAGCCCGACGTCGTCGTCGACCGAGACGCTGGCCGCCGCCGAGCGATGCTCTCCTGGCACCCGCGTGCGAGACGAGCTCTGCCTGTCGGGCGATGAGACATCCGAAGCCCTGGCCGACATTCTGCACACCCAGTTCGGTGCCGACAAGCTGTCGGCGGTCATCGCCGGGGTGTGGCACAACGGTGAGCCGGTGCTATTCGGTGCGCTGGGGGAGTCGATGCCCGGCGTGCCGGCCACGCCCGACATGCACTACATGCTCGGCAATCTGTCGACGCCGATGCTGACGACCGCCTTCCTGCAGCAGGTCGAGGCCGGTGTGATTTCGCTCGACGACAAGGTCTCGAAATGGTACCCGGATCTGCCCGACGCCGACATCATCACCGTAGAGATGCTGCTGCACGACACCACGCTCACCCGTGACGGCAACTGGCCGCAGCCCATACTCCAGGGCTACGACGGTGAACGCGGCGTGTGGGAGAACGTCACGGGGTGGAGCCCGTCGTGGGCGCATTTCGCCGGTGGCATCGGCAGCAATGCCGACGATGTCGGCACCTTCCTCGATGCGCTCGGCTCCGGCGAGCTGCTCTCGAGCGAGTACCACGACATCCAGTGGGCCTCCACGACCGTCGGCCTCGGCACGAACAAGCCCGACCAGTACTGGGCGATGGGGTTCCTGGTCGTGAAGGACTCGATGTTCCTGAACCCGACCATCCCCGGGTACAGCGGTGGCGGCGGCACTCTGCCGGAAGAGGGCTGGACGATGGTCGTCTACACCACGGCCTCCCAAGCCACCGACCCGGCTGCGGCCACCGCGACCGACATCTTCCGTGCGTTCACGGGCATCGTGTCACCGGAGCACTCGCTCGAGGGCTGAGGTCCAATCGTCGTTGACCTAAAGACGAAGCGCATCAACGCGTTGAAATTCGCGATCGTCATCGGCTTCTCGCCCTTCGCCGCAGCACTGGTGCAAACCTCATCGGGAGGGTTCAGTTTCGCCGCGCTACCGCAGATCGATTGTCTTGCCGCCCCATTCCTCGGGAGCTTTGTCTGCGATGGACTCGGTGAATGTCCAGTGGTGACCCCACGGATCGATCGCGTTGTACTGTCGCTCCCCGAACACCATGTCGGCCGGTTCGGACTCGATGACTGCGCCTGACGCGCGGGCGTGCTCGCAATGCTGACGGGCGTCATCGACGCGGACGGTGAGTGAGTGAGTTCGCTCGTCGTCGACCGGTGCCTGTCTGCCGTTGCTGGGCTCGGCCACGATGAGCGCGCCGTCACGGTAGGTCAGTTGGTTCCGATGACCCTCCCCGACTCGCAGTCGCTCTCGAAAGCCGAAGGCTGTCACAATCCAATCGGTTGCAGCTTGAACGTCTGGGTATACCAGCACGGGGATGACAGCACTCGATGGAACGGAACGATTTGGCTTCACACGACTAATTTAGGCGCCTTGGCGGCGTGTTCGCACAGGGGCGACCGTTGCGAGTCGGCAGTCGTAAGCTGCACTATGGGACTTTCGGTCGGAATGGACGGAGACTGATTCATGACGGACGAAGCCGCAACCATCGCCGCAGCAATGCTTGTTGTCGACCGATTGGTCGTGACGTACGGCACGCGGATCGCGGTCGACGGCGTGACCTTCCACGTGCAGCGTGGTGAGATCTTCGGACTTCTCGGGCCGAACGGTGCGGGCAAGACCAGCACGCTGAACGCGATCGAGGGGATGCTGAAGCCGCACGACGGCACCGTGCGAGTGGACGGAATCGATATCCAGCGCAGTCCTACTGATGCGAAGGCACGCCTGGGCGTGCAGCTGCAGGCGTCGAGCTTCCAGTCGGAGCTTACGATCGAAGAAATTGTCCGTTTGTACGCCGGACTGTACGGGCTGAGGATCACGAAGGCAGGCATCGCCGATCGCATCCGCGATGTCGGGCTGGGTGACGAGCTGGGCAAGCGATTCAAGTCGATCTCCGGGGGCCAGCAGCAGCGCTTGTCGCTGTTGATCGCCGTCATCAACCGACCGGCCCTGTTGTTGCTCGATGAGCCGACGTCGGGCCTTGACCCGCAGTCGAGACGCCAGCTGTGGACCCGCATCGAGAATCTGCGAACGGGCGGCGGCAGCATCCTGCTGACCACACATTCGATGGAAGAAGCGCAGGCGGTCTGCGACCGGGTTGCGATCATCGATCACGGGAACCTGCTCACCGTCGATACGCCGGCGGGACTGATCGCGAAACATCGTGATGATCCGCGCGTGGTGAAGGTCGCGCGAGGCGATGTCACCCTCGAAGACGTTTTCATCGGACTGACTGGGAGCGAAATCCGTGGCTGATCTAGCCTCCTCCGCACCGGCCGGCGGCGCTGTGCGGGCCCCGATCGGCCTGATCTTCGGCTCGCTCCTGCGTGCTGACTTCACGGTGCTTCTGCGCAGCGGCAGAACGCTGCTGCTCAACATTGCGGTGCCGATCGCGATCCTCGTGCTCATCGGCCTGCGCCTTGGAAATAAGTCGAATGCCCTGACGCAGGGGGGACCAGGTTTCGTCATCGGCCTGGCACTGACCTACGGCCTGATGGCCTCGAGTCTGATGGGATACAGCATCACCATTGCGCGCGATCGTGATGCTGGCGTATTCCAACGACTGCGTGTCACGCCAGCGCCAACCTGGGCGATCATGACCAGTCGGCTGCTCGTGCAGATCGTCGTCGACCTCATCATGACCGCAATCGTCGCCGTCATCGCCAGCATCATCTTCGGCAAAGCATTCAGTCCGGGTGAATATGCACTGATCTTCTGCGTATCGATCCTCGGCGGGGCCATGTTCCTCGCGATTGCCCAGGCTGTTGTCGGGCTTGTTCGGTCTGCGACGTTAGTGAACGCGATCGGCCGCATCCTCTACGTTGTCCTTCTGCTGCTCGGGCTCCTCGGCTCCAGCGGAATCCTCGGGTCGACGATCGAGGCTGTTTCCGACTGGTCACCTGTCGGCGCGATGATCAACCTCTATGCCGGTGTCCTCAACATCTCCAGCTGGGATTGGACCGATACCAGCGGACTCATCGCCACCATCGGCTACATCATCGTCGGAAGCTTCATCGGCATCCGCTGGTTCCGCTGGGAATCACGGTAGACCGCCACGAGACGGATCACACTCGCCTCCGCCAAAGGTGAGATTTGACGCGCGCGAGCGGGGTCGCTCGGGCTTCACTCAAGCGTTACCTGTCGTTCAGGGACATTCCAAGGAAATCTTCAGCGTTCGTTAGAGTCTGCCACTCTCGCCGAGAACCTGGTCAGCGCGTCGACGACGGTCGGCGGTCCGCAACGTGCGGGCGCCGAGGGCGCGGCGACGATCTCAGCGAACGTCACGCGGTCTTGCGCTATAATTGTGTACATGACAACCCTTTCTGTTGCGGATGCTCGGGCGAACTTCTCCCGCATTGTAGAGTCGGCGGCAACAACGCATGAGCGTTTCGAGGTGACGAAGAACGGCGGTCGTGCCGCCGTGCTCTTGGGTGCCGACGACTACGACTCGTTGATCGAGTCGGTTGAGATTCTCAGCGATTCGGAGACCGTCGAGGCAATACGTGAGGGCATTCGCGAAGTCGAATCGGGCGAGGTGTATGACGTCGAGAACGTCAGGGCCGCCATGCGCACAGCACGTCGTCTCGCCGAGTGAGCGAAAAGTACGAGGTTCGATTCACGAAGTCCGCCCGCAAAGCGCTAGCGGAGGGCTTACCGGAAAAGATTGCAACAGCTGCATTCGAATTCATCACAGGCGCGCTGAGCGATAACCCGAAACGTCTGGGCAAACAGCTCGACGAGCCGCTGTACCCTCTCTATTCGGCTAGGCGTGGTGAGTATCGAGTCATCTACCGCATAATCGACCGGCAGCTGATCATCGAGATCATCTCGAGCGTGCATCGTAGAGATGCCTACAAGACGCACTAGTTTTCACGGCCCCTTCACCTCACGCCGAGCGAGAGGATGTGACCTCCGAATTGGGGGCAGCGCCGTTCGGCACGCCTGAGTATCGTCTCCGGCAAGACCAATCCGCGTGCCGAACCAGACGCGAGGGTCGCTGCCGGGTGCGCCCGAACAAAACGCGCACCCGTTCACCACGATCCGCGGCGTTACACGATGGCCTTGGGATGCACGATCGTGTGGCGGGCAGCGTCGCCCGCTCCTCAGGTTAGGGGTGCGAAATAGTGTCGAGACGTCCGTTTGTCTCCGTCGTGAATACGGGGCTGGGTGCGCTCGCCGTGGCGGGTCTTATGCTGGTCGCGCTCAGCTCGTGCACAACGGTTGGGTCCGCGCCAGCGTCCGAAACCGGTGCCAGTGCCGGTGCCAGTGCCGATGCCAGTGCCAGTGCCGGTGCCACGGTCTCGGGCGCCGCGCTGGAATCATACGACTGGTCGACCGTGACTCTGCCGGCATCGTCGTGCGACTCCGGGGCGAGCGGCGATATCGCGCTCGTGGATGGTAAGGGTACGGTTTCGGTAGATGCTCAAACGCAGTATGCGGTGTCGGTCGAGCTCCCGCCCGATTTCGGTGAGCTGGGCGGTCAGCCCGCGGCTGCCGTGCGGTATTCGTGCGTGTTGCTGGGCTCGAACGGTGTCGGCGCGTTTCCCATAGCCGTCTTCGTGCATGGCGATAGCAGGCCCGAGCCTGCGGGGATTCTGCAGAACGCGGATCTGGCCACCACATCGAGCGGCTCATCGCTGACCCATGACGCGGTGTCGTTCGTAGACGGACAGCTTGTGATCGCCGGTAAGTACCTCACCGAAAACGATCCGCGGTGCTGCCCGAGTGGGCAAGGCTGGACATCGGTAGCCTGGGTCGGTGGGCGGCTGGTTCCGTCGGGCGTCGTGACATCCGGCACAGCGCCTGTAACACTGCCCAGCGCTCCATCATCGACAACGTCGTCCACAGCTGGTGCCGTAACGACTGGTGATCTGATCGTCTATTCGCCCCCGGTGCAGGTACAGCGAGAGGCGGATCTCGACCAGCTCGACGGCGCGCCGGCGGACTTTCGCGATTTCATTTGGGGTCTGGAGCAAAGCTCCGGTTCCTCCGACTGCACAGCTGTGATCACTGTGAACAGACTCAGTTCGAAGGGATACGCGTCGGGAGGTCTCGGGTGCGCCCAACAAGGCTCCGGGTCAGGGATGCTCTGGTACGACGATGGCGGAACGTGGAAGGTTCTGGCTGAGTTGCAAAACCAACCGACATGCGCGCTCCTGGAGTCGGTGCACTTTGCCAGTGATGTACTCGAAACCCCCACGTGTTACGACGCGGACAACCAGACGCTGCCGTACTCCGGCTGAGGTCGACTTCGCCTTCTGCCCCCGATTCTGCTGCTGTCGTAGGGCGGCGAGGCGTTCGGAATCGAATTCGATCTCCGACCGTGTTGCCGCGTACGCCGCAGCTGACGAGGAGATCCTGTCGGTCGACGGCGGCTGAGCCGGCTGGGTCTCCTCGCTCTCGCCGGGGATGCGCCCTCTGGTCAGTCGGCCGTGGGGCAGCGCATCCCTGGCGAAAGGCGCCAGTCAGACCAATCGCCGCCGCGGGAGTACCTGCGTTCGAGTGATCTCACCGCTGTCAGAAACCGCCACGACCCACGTGTCGATCTTCGGGTGCCGGGCGCGCGGTATCCAGTAGGCCAGCCACAGAAACCCGGTGAGCAGCGTCAGAGCCACATTGACGCAGAACGATTGGGTCTGCTGCCGTTCGAGAGTGGCTTCACGAGCAGTGGATGCTGCGACCCGCCAGCCCCGCATGCGCCAACTCATCACTTCGGCACTCATGGCCTCCGCGCCGATCGCCGTGTCATCATGTGCAGCCTCTGTGCCAACGGGAGTTTCCGTGCCCGTGCCAGTGCCCGAGGCAACGCTCTCGCTCGCCTGATTTCGCGAGAACACGCAGGAGCAGTTCGCGCCGAACGGACAGGTCAGCTTCACCTGCACCGTGGCGTCACTGGGTACCCGGAGAGAGGGGCTGAGAAGCGGAGTCCGGCTCATCTGACCAGTCTATTTCTGCCGGCGGCCATTGATCGAATCCGATCGAAGGCAAATAAACTTTGTATTGCGTAATATCTCGGCAAGGCTCAGACTGTTCGCATGACAAACGAAACACGGGAAGTCACGGCCTACTGGGTTCCCGGCTGCAGCTCGTGCCTTCGTATGAAGGAGTTCTTGGAGAAACACGACGTCGCCTTCGAGGCGGTGAACCTGGCGGAGCAGCCGGATCGCTACCCCCAGGTGCAGGCCCTCGGCCTCTCCGCTCCTGCCGTGATCAAGGGTGACAAGGGCGTGCCCGGGATGGATCTCACTCGCATCGCCGAGCTGGTCGGAATCGAGTATGAACCGCCGATCATCCCGGCGCCCGCCGACCTCGTGAAGCAATACGCCGTGGTCAATGCCGGGCTGCGCCGCCTGACAGCGCAGTACCCGGAGTCAGGCCTCGACTACAAGTCGCCCGACCGTGACCGTAGCATGCGCGAGCTGATCGCGCACGCCGCCTCTGCTATTCAGGAGTTCTTGCACGCGACCGAGGTCGACGAGTACGTCTACGGCAACAAGCACGGCGAAAACGGCGCGTTCAACGCCCGGTTCGCGGTCGGCGGCGAGGTCGGGCGCACCGGCTCCGTGAACGACCTGATCGTGTACATCGACCAGATGCAGGCCGACGTCACGGCGTGGTGGGAGGAGTGGGGCTTCGATGACCCGTTGGATCGCGTCATCAGCGCACCGTTCGGGCATGTGACCCTGCACGAGATCTTGGAGCGCGGTGTCTGGCACACCGCACAGCACACCCGCCAGGTGCAGTACTTCTTGGGCGAGCGCCTCGGCGTCGAGGTGGTCGAACCCCTGACTGACGCAGACCTGGCCGGCCTTCCCCTTCCCGAGGGGATTCACGCATGACCGTTCAGACTCTGACCGATGCGTCGTTCGACGTCGCCATCGCCGAGGCCACGAGCCCCGTGCTCATCGACTTCTGGGCCGAGTGGTGCGCTCCCTGCGTCGCCCTCGTGCCTGTCATCGAGGAGATCTCGGAGCTGCGCGAGGGCACGCTGATAGTCGCGCGCGTGAACACGGTCGAGGAGCCGGAGACGGCCGCGAAGTTCGGCGTGACGTCGATTCCGACCCTGTTGATCGTGAAGAATGGCGAGGTCGTGCAGCGGATCCCGGGCGCACGCCCCAAGCGGGCCCTGCTCGCTGCCGTCGACGCGATCATCGGGGCGTGAACCAGCGGGTCTGCCCGCTCGCGGGCGGATCCGCTGTTAAGCTCACGCTGTGAACGGATTCGCGTCATCTTCCAGCGCCTCCCTCGCGGCCTCGCTGCGCGGCACCGTGATGCGGGTCGCCCGCCGGCTGCGTTCCGAGCGGGTAGACGGCTCGCTGAGCATGGCGGCGCTCGTGGCGCTCGGCACGATCGAGTCGCGCGAGCCGCTCACGGCGAGCGAGCTGGCAGCGGCCGAGCGGCTGCAGCCATCGTCGACGACCCGGCTGATCGCAGTGCTCGAGAAGAACGGCTACATCGACCGAGACCGCGATCCGAAGGATGGTCGGCAGAGCATCCTTCGCGTCACACCGACCGGCCGGCAGATCGTCGCGACCGAACGAGAGCACCGGCAGGAGTGGCTCGCGCACGTGCTCGACGAGTTCACGGCCCAGGAGCAGGATCAGCTGCGCGCCGTGATCCCGCTCCTGCACCGCATCGGAAACGCCTGAGCGCACCCGTCGGGTGTGCCGTTATTGCATCAGCCGCTCGGGGAGTGGCAGGCCCGCGAAGTCGTCGTCGGCGAGCGGCTGGTCGACGTCGATGCCCACGCCCTTCAGCCGATCTGCATTACCGACCACGATGTCAGACATAGCGCACCTTTCGAAGATACTTCGCTATGCAACGTATCTCGCACCCGAGGGCCAGAGGCAAGCAGGAGCCGAAGCTCGGCCCCTGAATGCGGGGTGCCGGTTTGCCGTGTCAACTGCCATGCTGTCTCTTGCGAGCCAGGTGGGGTGGTGGCCTGCAGGCGCTACGCACCGGGCTGAGGCCCGCCTTCGTACACCCCGGTGATGGATGTTCGTAATGCAGGACTGTCTCGCGTCGACCGGGCTCAACCCGATTCTTCCCTTCGTGGCAGGGGCGATCATCCTCGCGCTCGGTGTCACCGCCGTCGTGGTGTTTCGTCGCCGCGGTCACAAGGCGGGAGGCACTTTCGCACTGATCGTGCTTCTGCTCGTGGGAGTGACGCTCGGTGCAGTGGGTGGCGCCCCGAGCGGCGCCCAGGCTGCTGCCGGGGCGGGGGCGAGCTGCGGTCAAGCCGATCCGGAGACGGGCTCGACTCCTCTGAGCGCTGCGACGCCACGCCTGACCCCAGCGCTGGTACGCCCACGCCCGAGCCCAGCGTGGGAACCGCGAGCAGTCACTACACCGTGTACGTGCACGTTCACGACCTGCCGCGCGACTTGACGCTGCTCAAAGTGACCCGCCTGTGGGACGGCTTCAACAACTGCGTCATTGCGACGAACCCAGATGTCTACGACGAGCATGAATATTTCACCGGTCAGGCAGAGCGAGGCATCGCCTTGGATTGGGATGCCAACAACTCCGGGTCGTGCCTGACGGAGGATTCGCGGCTGCACTGGAAGCTCGAGATCGTCACAATCGACCCGAACGATCCCAGCGTTGTGACGACCTCCGGGTACATGGAGATCTACAGCGTGTCAGGGCTCACGCACACAATTTCGTACTGCGACCCTGACAGCGATCCGGCAGTGGGCTTCCGTTGCGACACGAGAGAGAGCGCCATCCCGGTGAACGATCCGAACTCGTGGCAGAACGTCTATGTGCTTCCGAAATCGGATGCCGGGACCTCGCCCGTTCCCTCCGGCCCACCCGCCCCCTCCGACTCGCCCGATCTGTCGATTTCACCGATGGCGGCGACACGCTCGAGGACGGTAGGGCTGGCCCCACTCGGTTCGCCTCACATCCAAGATCGCATTTGTCATGTTGATTGCCTCGAGATAGTGCCGCATGCCAGTATTACCGGCGGGGGACCGAACACCATGGTGCTCCTTCGCACGTCAACAAAGGAGTCATCGTGACCACCACTTCGCAACCCGTTCCCCTCTGGGCCCCCCTCTATGGCGCGTCCATCGGCCAGGCATGGACTCGCTTCTGGAAGAAGTACGCCACGTTCTCGGGCCGCGCCAGTCGTAGCGAGTACTGGTGGTGGTTCCTGATCTCGGTCGTGATCGGCATCGTGCTCGAGATCATCACCCTCGCCGTGAGCGGCGGCACCGGAATGGGCCGCATGAACTCCGACGGCAGCATGATCGCTCCGAACGCGGGGGCCATCATCATGACGATCATTCTCATCATCTGGGGCTTGGGCACGATCATCCCGGGATTGGCGCTGCTCGCACGCCGTTTGCACGACGTGAACCTCAGCGCATGGTTCATCTTCATCGGTCTGGTGCCCTTTGTCGGCGGCATCATCTTGCTGATCATGGCGATTCTGCCCTCCAATCAAGCGGGCCAGCGGTTCGACCGCCCGATCTCCTGAGCACGGCGGCTCTGCTGCCTGATTCGCGGTAGCAGAGCGCCGCACATCGTCGCCCCGACGACAGATTTCGACACCTTCGCGACACAATCCGGCCCCCGCATGGTGGCCATCAGCACCCCCCTCGAATACTGGTTTCACGCCAAGCGGTTCTCGGAAAACACCGATGAATACCGCTCACCGGTTTCGAGAACAAGGGGGCACTTGTGCACAACGAGTCTGAATCAGTCGAAGAAGTAACGGGTTTCTCACCGACCCGTCGTTCGCTTGTCAAGGGTGCGGCCTGGTCGTTACCCGTCATCGCGGTGGCGGTCGCCACGCCGCTTGCCTCGGCCTCGACGGTCGACGTGGGCGCATTTCACCTGAACGGCACCTGCGGGGTGCTGGGCGTGCTCGGCCCCGGCTTCACGCTCACTGCCGGCCCGACCCCGTTGCCTGTGGGAACGACTGTTGTCATCACGGGCAGCGGCGTCGCGAACATCGGTGTTTTCAGCGTCACCGGCGGTACCGCCAGCGTCAGCGTGCTGAACGGCACCAGCCGTTCCATCACTCTCACCTCGGCCGTGCCCGCGAACGCGACGATCGCGTTCCGCACGACGCTGTCGATCTCGGTGGCGTTCACGCTCAGCGCGGTGACGACGCTTCCCGCCGATTACACCTCGACCGGCGGAAAGCCGGCGGCGAGCGTCTCCGCCACGCTGATCCTTTGCTCAGCCACCTGATAGCTGTTCTGCCCGAGACGGTGACCCCCTCGTTCGCCGAGGGGGTCACCGTCTCGCTGTCTGCAGTGCTCGCCACGATCGTGCTGGTTTCGTTCGCGCTGAGCGGCGCGTTGAAGCTCGGCAGGGTCGACCAGACCCTCGAGAGCTTCACTGCCCTCAGGGTGGCACCCGTGTTGCGGCGGCGGATGATCGCTGCCGCCGTTCCGGTCGCCGAACTGTTGCTCGCCCTCGGCTTGCTGCTCGCGCCGGCGCCATTCTTCTCCGTATTCTGCCTCGCCAGTGCGGCGCTCCTCGGCTACTATCTGGTGCTGGTGGTGCGAGTGATGGGGCGCCACGAGCAGGCAGACTGCAGGTGCTTCGGGTCATTGTCTGGGTCGCGGGTGACCGGGTGGAGTGTCGCCCGAAACGCGGTGCTCTTCGCGGCTGCTCTGATCGTGCTGTTCACCTCCCAGTGCGGGGTGCTGCCTGCTCTCGGCGAGTTCACTGCGGCGATGACCATTGGTTTTCTGATCGCCCTGCTGGTATTGCTCACCGCCCTGCTGGCTCGTGCCGCCGTGCGCCTTTCGCGCCTTAGCTCGCGCGCGTCGGCGACCGACGACGGGCCTCGGCCTGATGGTGCCCCGCGGTTCGACGGAACACCGTGGGCCATACCCGACATCGAAGTGACGACCATCGGGGGAGATGCGATCGCGCTCGCCTCTGTGGCGCAGCTCCGCCCCACCCTCGTGTACCTGCTCTCAGCAGAATGCACGCCGTGCCGCAAGATCATGGAGCGCATTCCGGGGTGGCGCGACGAACTGGGGTCTGCGGTCGACATCGTGATCGTGACATCCGAAACTCGTGGCACAGCCGAACGTCTTTTCGGCCCCCTCACGGTGCCGGTGTATTTCGGCTATCGCGCATTGCTCACTGTGACGGGCGTGGCGGGAGTGCCGAGCGCACTCCTGCTGACCCCCGATCGGATGGTCGCGGCGGGCCCCGCTGAAGGCTTCGACGAGGTCGTCGCCATGACCACGGCCATCGTTTCGGCCACTTCGCAGAGCGTGCAGAAGATGAGCACACAGAGGCCGAGCATGCAGAAGCCGAGCATCCAGCCCCGCGTTTGACGTCAGACCGTCACAGGTTTTCGGCGAGAAAGCGAACCATCGTTTCGGCGAGCAGTCGGCGCGAGCCGGCACGGCGGTAATCGTGCCCCTCGCCGGCCAACTCGAGATACTCGACCGGGCGGCCGAGTCGACGCAGCGCCGCAACGAGCTGCAGGGCCTCGTTCAGCGGCACGTTGGTGTCGAGTTCGCCGTGCACCACCAGCAGGGGCACCTCGATCGCGTCGACCGCCCGCAATGGCGAGATTCGACGCAGCAGCTTCTGATCGTGTTCAGGATGCCCGTACTTGGTCACAGCGGCGGCCGCGATCCACGGCTCGGCGTCACGGTAGAAGGTGAGCAGGTGCGACATGCCGCAGATATCGATGCCTGCCGCGAACACTCCCGGCGAGAAGGCGAGCGACGCCAGAGTGAGATACCCGCCGTACGAGCGGCCCGTCACAGCGATTCGCCCCGGGTCGGCCACGCCGAGGGCAGTCAGGTGCGCGGCGCTCGCGATCACGTCGTCGAAGGCGCCCTGTCGGCCGTGCAGGTCGTCGAGGTGGCTGAAGACGCGGCCGAATCCGGATGACCCGCGAACGTTCGGCGCGAACACCGCGATTCCGGCGGCCAGCATCGC
>JAODBB010000131.1 GCA_025463745.1 Subtercola sp. | reverse complement strand
GTCGGCACCCCGATACAACAGGATGCCCGCACTCACGATCGTCGGCATAGCGCGACCCCGATCACAGGTTGATCATGTGGCCGATGAGCCCGTGGAACGCGTCTTGCATCGACTCGCTGAGGCTCGGGTGGGTGTGCACGTTGCGGGCGAGCTCGTAGGCGGTCAGATCCCACTTCTGGGCGAGGGTGAGCTCGGGGAGGAGCTCGGAGACGTCGTGGCCGACCAGGTGGCCGCCGAGCAGCTCGCCGTAGGTCGCGTCTGAGACGAGTTTGACGAATCCGCTCGGCTCGCCGAGGGCGTGCGCCTTGGCGTTCGCGGTCATCGGGAAGGTCGCGACACGCACGTCGTAGCCCTCGTCGCGGGCCTGCTGCTCGGTGAGGCCGAAGCTCGCGACCTGGGGCTGGCAGAACGTGGCGCGCGGCATCATGCGGTAGTCGCCGAGCGACATCGTCTCGGCGCCGGCGATGGTCTCGGCGGCCACGATGCCCTGGGCCTCGGCGACGTGCGCGAGCTGCAGTTTCGCGGTGACGTCGCCGACGGCATATATTCCTGAGACGTTGGTGCGCATGAACTCGTCGATGGCGATCGCACCGCGCTCGGTGAGCTCGACACCCGTGTTCTCGAGGCCGTAGCCGTCGACGTTGGCGCCGAAACCGATCGACATGAGCACGCGGTCGGCCTCGATCTGGCCAGGGGCGCCCTTGGCGTCGGTGTAGGTCACCGTCACCGAGGAGCCGTTGTCGACGACAGTGTCGACGCGGGTCGACGTGAGAATCGGAACGCCGAGCTTCTTGAAGTTCTTTTCGACCTCTTTCGATACGTCGACGTCTTCATTCGGCAGGGCGCGCGGCAGAAACTCGACGATGGTGACTTCGACGCCGTAGTTCGCCAGCACGTAGGCGAACTCGATTCCGATGGCTCCGGCGCCGACGATGACGATCGACTTGGGCAGGTCGCGGTCGAGGATGAGTGTCTCGTAGGTGACGACGTTCTCGCTCAGGGTGGTGCCGGGCAGCATCCTCACCGTGGAGCCGGTGGCGATGATGGCGTTGTCGAAGGTGATGCGCTCGCTTTCGCCGCTCGACAGGGCAACATCGAGGGAGTGCGCGTCGACGAAGGTGCCGCGGCCGTCGTACTCGGTGACCTTGTTCTTCTTCATCAAGAAATGCACGCCTTTGGCGCGGCCGTCGGCGACCTTGCGGCTTCGGTCGTAGGCCACTCCATAGTCGAAGCTGACATCACCCGAGATGCCGAAGGTGTCGGCCTCGGCGTAGAAGATGTGCGCCAGTTCGGCGTTACGCAGCAACGTCTTCGCCGGCACACAACCGACGTTCAAACACACTCCGCCCCAGTATTTCTGCTCGACCACGGCGACGCTGAGGCCCAATTGGGCGGCACGCACGGCGGCGACGTATCCGCCGGGGCCTGCTCCGAGAATGACGACGTTGTAATGTGCGGCCACGGTGTGATCCTCCAGGTTGAGTTGTCGAACTTCTCCATTCTTCTCCTGTTTCGGGATGCTCGGCGCCGTCGCCGAAGCGAACCAGCACGGTTGCCGAAACGAAGAAGCGCCGTCGCCGAGGCGAAGCGGCCCCGCCGCAAGCCGCAGCGACCCCGCCGCGAGCCGCAGCGACTCCGCCGCGAGCTGCAGCGACTCCGGCCTGTGTTCACCGCGCCCGTTTGGTTAGGCTGGGCTGAAACCCCGGGCCGGAGGGCTGGAGCAATGGTCGTTGTTCTCGCGTTCATCGCAAACATTCTGGTGGCGATCGCCAAGACGGCCGCGGCAGCCTTGACGGGTTCGGCTTCGTTGGTCGCCGAAGCCTCCCACTCGTGGGCCGACGCGGGCAACGAGGTCTTTTTGCTCGTCGCCGATAAGCGGTCGGCTCGGCAGACTGATGACGAGCATCCGCTCGGTTACGGCCGTGAGGCCTACGTCTGGTCGTTGTTGGCAGCGGTCGGCGTGTTCACCATCGGCGCCGTGATTTCGGTAGGCAATGGCGTACTCGAGCTATTGAACCCCGAACCGGCCTCGAACTTCGGCATTGCATATGCAGTTCTGGGGGTGTCGGCCGTTCTCGAAGGCGCGTCGCTGCTGCAATCGCTGGTGCAGGCGCGACGTGGCGCAACCAAAGTCGAACGCGAGCCGCTCGACTACGTCGTCAACGGTTCGGATGCGACGCTTCGCGGGGTGGTCGCCGAAGATTCGGCGGCGATCGTGGGCCTGGTCATCGCTTTCGCCGGCATTCTGCTGCACCAGGTCACCGGTGATCCAGCCTACGACTCGATCGGTTCGATACTCATCGGGTTACTGCTGGCCGTGGTCGCCATCATTCTGATCAACCAGAACAGGCGCTATCTGGTGGGGCTCAATCCGCCAGCACAGTATCGACTCGGCGCCGGGCGAGACCTGCTGTCGATTCCTGCTGTGGCGCGCGTGACGTATCTGCACCTCGAGTTCGTGGGGCCGGGCCAGTTGTACTTGGTGGCAGCCGTCGATCTGACCGGCAACGACACCGAAGAGCATGTCGCGGTGCAGTTGCGACGCATCGAGCGGATGATCGAGCAGAACGAGCGCATCCAGCAGGCGGTGCTGACGCTGTCGGTCGACGACGAGCCGTCTCTGGTGTTCTAGGCTGCCGAGAGCAGCCTCGCACGAATACGGCTTCAGACGCGAGACGGCCCCCCGGCGAGCATCCACTCGCCGGGGGGCCGTCTCCTTCGGTGCCTGTTAGGCCGCTGCCGTCGCGAGAATGTCGATGACGAACACGATGTCATCGGTGCCGCTGATGCCGGCCTGCGAGTTGCCAGCCGATCCGTAACCCTGGTCGGGCGGGATCACGACGATGACCTGCGAGCCTACGGTGTAGCCCACCAGCGCGGCCGAGAAGCCCTTGATCACCTGGCCGGTCGGGAAGGTGGCGGGGGACTGGCCCCAGCTCTGATCGAAGACCTTGCCGGTCGACCAGATCACGCCCTGGTATTGCACCGTCACGCTGTCGCCGTCGGCGACGGTTGCGCCATCGCCCTTCTTCAGAACGCCGATCTGCAGCGTGGTGGGCGCGGGGGTGCTCGGAATCGTGATGGTAGGCGTGCCGTCGGCCGCGAGTGTCACGGTCGGGAAGCCGGCCGGGGCGGGCTGGTCGGCGCCGGTGGCCTTCAGCGGCATATTCGGGTCGAGGGTCGGCGCTGGTGTGGGCGCGGTGGTCGGTGTTGCGGTCGGCGCGGCGACGCTCTTCACATCGATGACGAAGACCACCGTGTCGGTGGCGGCGACGCCGAGAGTCGAGTTGCCGTTGGTGCCCCAGGCGTCGACCGGAGGCACAACGGCGACGATTCGTGAGCCGACGTTGGCGCAGTCGACCGCTTTCACGAGGCCCGGCAAGAACACGGAAGTGTCGACGGTGACCGTCTGCGGGCCGACCTCGGGGTCGGTCGTTGTGAACAGCTGGGCGCCCGAGGTGCCGTTGTAGAGCGTGAAATCGACCGTGGCGACCGAGCCGTCGGTCACCTGCTCGCCCGTGCCGTCGGTGATCACAGAGCGTTCGGTGGAGGTGGCCGTGAGCGGCGCGGTGAACGTGGTGGTCGGCAGCGTGTCGAGATCGCCGGTCGCCGTCACAGCAGCGGAATTCGTGCCGGGTGGGGTCAGCGTGCATCCGGCCGTGGTCGGTGTCGCAGACGGGCCCGAAGACGAACTGCAGCCCGCAAGTGCGAGGGCAACGGCCGCCGCCGCGGCGAAAAGGGCGATTTTACGCATGAATCCTCAAAGTGTCAGAACTGATGGCAGGGGAGTGAAGCAAACTCCGTCAGTCTGGCGGTTGAGCCTATGAGCAAGCTGTCTACGCGCTGGGAGCGGGCGGAGCACCGACGGCGACGGCGGGGTCATCGGCGACGATCGGAGTCAGCTCCACCGCATCGGAGGCGCCCAGTCGGGCGAGCAGCGTGTCGAGCACCATCGAGACCGCGCGCGGCATATCTACCTCGTCGGGATCGAGCAACCACTGCACCTGAAGACCATCCATCACGGCGATCAGCGCATTCGCGGCGTCGCGCAGTTCGACCGGGTCGGCGTTCTCGACGACGTCGGAGAGCACACCTTCGATCTTGTGACGCAAGTTCGCCAGGCGGTCGCGAAAGTATTCTTGAGCCGGATGCCCGTCGGTGACGCTCTCGCCCGAAAGCACGGTGTACGCCTGCACCACCCCGCGTCGCTCGGTGTTCTCTCTCACCGTTTCGACGATGTGACGGAGGAAGGCCGGGCCTTCGACCTGCTCCCGGGCGTCGATGCCGGCCACGGCCTCGCCGTCGCGGTATTGCAGCACTGCGATGAGCAGGCCCTCTTTGCTGCCGAAGTGATGCAGCACACCTGCGTGGGTCATTCCCGCACGCTCGGCGACCTCGACCAGCGCACCCTTGTGGTAGCCGTAGGCGCCGAAGACGGCCATGGCGGCCTCCAGAATGCGCTCACGTTTCGCCGCTGTCGGCCCGTGGGGCTTCACAACGCGGTCTGCCGCGGCGAGCTGGCGGGTTGCCCGGGTCACTGCCATTGTGTCCTCCCTTTTCTGTGAGCTTCGTTTCGCGAATTTCTCGGAGCGTGGTCGAATACTTACTGACTCATATGTAAGTATGTCTGTAGTGTGAACGCGAATCAACGCGATGAAGCGAAGACTCAACAATTTGGAGTATAGACATGAACGCTTTCGCAGCGAGTCCTGACTACCCGCAAGCGAACGCATCAGTGGTCGGTGAGTCGGCGAACGTTCACGCTGGAGTGCGCGAGGTGGCCGCATCCGAATCGACCGACCCCGAGGCAGCCGCCTCCGAAGGAACCGACTCCGAAGGATCCTCCTCCGAAGGATCCGCCTCCGAAGCAGCCGCGCTGAGATCGCGCATCGAGTCGCTGCCGCTTGCCGAGAAGGTTCGACTGCTCACGGGGGAGACGGCATGGACCCTCTTCGACGTACCTGCCCTCGGCCTCTCGCCCATCGTTCTCTCCGACGGCCCCATCGGCATCCGCGGCATCGAGCAGGTATCGACCGAGGCCGCCCAGCTGCCGAGCCCGAGCGCCATTGCCGCTACCTGGAGCACCGACCTCGCCTCGAAACTCGGTACCCTTATCGCCGGCGAGGCTCGCCGCAAGGGCATCGACGTAGTGCTCGCACCGGTGGTGAACCTGCAGCGCACACCCGTCGGCGGCCGTCATTTCGAGTGTTACTCCGAAGACCCGTTGCTCACCGGGGTCATCGCCACGAGTTATGTGGCCGCCGCTCAAGCGGGCGGAGTGGGAATGTCGGTCAAGCATTTCATCGGCAACGAGTCAGAAACCGATCGCACCACGTACATCGCCAAGGTCAGCGAGCGAGTACTACGCGAAACGTACCTCGCTCCGTTCGAATCGGTCGTGCGCGAAGCGAAGGTGTGGTCGGTGATGGCGGCCTACAATGGCGTCGACGACGGCACAGGCTCGGCGCCGGCGACCGAACACGACCATCTTCTGAACGATGTGCTCAAGGGCGAATGGGGTTTCGACGGTGTGGTGGTGAGCGACTGGCTCGCGGCGAACACTACCGTCGAATCGGCCCTCGGTGGCCTCGACCTGGTGATGCCGGGCCCGGGCGGACCCTGGCAAGACAAACTGATTCAGGCAGTGACAGACGGTCTGGTCGCCGAATCGGTGATCGACGACAAGGTCGAGCGCATCGTTCGCCTCGGCCAGCGGGTCGGGGCCATCGACCGGCGGCCGCACCTGTCGTCGGTAGAGATCGACGCTCCGGATGCCCTGCACTCCGCTCCCGCCACGCGCGCCCTTCTGCGTGAGACTGTTGCGCGCTCGATCGTGGTGCTCGGCAACGACGGCATCCTGCCCCTCAGCCCGCAGACCGTCGGTAGTATCGCACTGATCGGCCCGGCCGCGGTCGATCCCTTCGTTCAGGGCGGCGGAAGCGCCTTTGTGCAGGCGCCGTACGCCTCGACTCCCGAGTCGGCGGTGCGAGATACCTTTCCGTCAACACGGCTGCGGGTCGAGCGCGGCGGAACGAGCAGGGTGCACGCGCCCGCGATCGACCCCGCCCTGGTGAGCACGCCAGAAGGGCGGCCGGGTTACGAATTGTCGCTGTTCGATGCCCATGGGCATCCGCTCGGCGAACCGCGCATCATCGAGGCGTCGGAGTCGTGGAATCGCAACGTGCCGATCGAAGCGCGCTCGGCTCACGTGCGTGCCGTCGTGCGGCTGACGAATCCGGGCCCGAACCGGCTCGAGGTCGGCGTCTCCGGCGCCCACGAGGTGCGATTCACTGGTGCGCTGGTCTCGAGTGCCACCGACATCGCCACCTCGAATGTCATTCTCAATTCGTCGGCCAATCATCCAGCCGGCCCGGCCCGTCGATTCGAGGTGACCGGCGCTGAGCCCGTGGTCGTCGAGATCGA
The DNA here is from genome assembly GCA_025463745.1 of Subtercola sp. Classification (GTDB taxonomy): domain Bacteria; phylum Actinomycetota; class Actinomycetes; order Actinomycetales; family Microbacteriaceae; genus Subtercola. The sequence goes on along the minus strand of JAODBB010000131.1, from coordinate 7,780 downwards.
CGCTCGCCTGCAGGTGGTCGACGCCGAGGGGTACGGCACCTTCGTACGATTCGAGTTGCGGCACGAGAAGAACGATGTCGATCGTGACGACGAACTCGCCGCGGCGGTCGAAGCGGCCCGCGAGGCCGAAGTAGCGATCGTGCTGATCGGAACCACCGAAGAAACCGAATCCGAGGGCTGGGATCGCCCCTCGCTCGACCTGCCCGGCCGCCAGAACGAGCTGGTCAGGCGCGTGTTCGAGGCCAACCCGCGAACCATTGTGGTGGTGAACGCCGGCGCCCCCGTGATTCTGCCGTGGCTCGACGACGTGCCCGCCGTGCTGTGGTGGTGGCTGCCCGGTCAAGAGGCCGGCAATGGGCTGGCCGACGCGCTCGTGGGGCGCACAGAGCCGAGCGGGCACCTGCCCTGGACCTTGCCTGCCCGCTTCGCCGATGTGCCGGTTCAGGATGCCCGGCCGATCAACGGCGTCATCGACTACGTCGAGGGTGGTGATGTGGGCTACCGTAGCTGGGATCGCCTCGAACGCACCCCGGCGCGCCCCTTCGGTTTCGGACTCGGTTATGGCACGTGGAGTACCCCCGTCATCGCCGCCGCCGAGTGGCACTCCGACGGCTCGCTGGCCGTTTCGGTGCACATCTCGAACACCGGTGAACGCGATTCGCGGGCAACCGTTCAGCTGTATCTGGAATGTTTGGTTGCCGACCTCGAACGACCGGTTCGCTGGCTCGCCGGTTTTGCCCTGCTTGATGTTATTGCTGGTCAGGAGGGCTATTCGACGATTCACGTTCCGAAACGCCAGTTCGAGATCTGGAGCGAACAGCGGCAGGAATGGGTCATTCCTGCCGAGAATCTCGCCCTGAGCATCGGTCTGTCGAGCCGAGAACTCTCGGTCGCCCAGCCGTTACCTAATCGTGATGTAATCAGTTTACAAACAAGTCAGTAAGTATGTCTAGACTGCTGAAAGCACCACAAGAACCACCGTTGAACACACACCGACAAGGGAGTCACAGATGAAAAAACGCGTTCTCGGCGCCGCGGCGATTTTCGCCGCCGCCGCACTCACGCTGGCAGGCTGCTCGGGGTCAAGCGGCTCCGCCTCCAGCACCGATGCCGGTGGCTCGATCACCTACTGGGCGAGCAACCAGGGCACGAGCCTCGCGAACGACAAAGACGTCTTGCAGCCGCTGCTCGACAAATTCACCGCTCAGACCGGCGTGAAGGTCAACCTCGAGGTCATCGGCTGGAACGACCTGCAGACGCGCATCCAGACGGCCATCACCTCGGGTGTAGGCCCTGACGTCACCAACATCGGTAACACCTGGGCCACCTCGTTCCAGGCCACCGGCGCCTTCTTGCCGTTCGACGACTCGGCCATGAGCGCTATCGGTGGCGCTGACAAGTTCGCCGCAACCGCGCTCAGCACGGGCGGTGCAGCGGGCCAGACCCCCACCTCGGTTCCGCTCTATGGATACGCCTACGGCCTGTACTACAACAAGGCCATGTTCGCCGCAGCTGGTCTCACCCCGCCGACCACCTGGGAAGACATGGTCGCCGATGGCAAGAAGCTGACCGATCCCTCGAAGGGCGTCTGGGGCACCTCGATCGAGGCCGGCAGTTACACCGAGAACAACCACTTCGCCTTCATCACCTCGGCGCAGAATGGCGGCTCGTTCTTCGACGGCAGCGGAAACCCGACGTTCACGCAGAGCCAGAACGTCGACGGAATCCAGCGCTACATTGATCTGATGCAGACCGACAAGATCGCCGACCCGGCCGATGCGCAGTACAGCACCGGAACCGAGTCGATCGCGAACTTCGCCAAGGGCACCGCAGCGATGATCTTCAACCAGAACAACGCCGAGGCGAACCTCACGGCCGACGGAATGGATGCGAGCCAGTACGGTGTGGTGCCGATTCCGGCCCCCACCTCGGGCAAGCCGGTCGCCAGCTTCATCGCCGGCATCAACCTCTCAGTGTTCAAGAACACGAAGAATCAGGATGCGGCACTGAAGTTCGTGAACTTCATGACCAGCGCCGACACCCAGTCGGCACTCGGCAAGCCGTTCAGCTCGATTCCCGTGCTGAAAGACGCCACCCCTACGTTCACGACCGACCCGGCCATCGCCGCGACGTTCTCGAACATCTACAACAACCTCTCGCAGCCGCTGCCGACCGTTCCGCTCGAGGCCTCGTTCGAAACCGAGGTGGGCAACTCGATGAATACGCTCTTCGCCACGGTGGCGACCGGCGGCACAGTGAGCTCGTCAGACATCGAGAGCGCACTGAATACCGCTCAAGAGAAGGTTGCAGCATCTAACTGATGGTGCTCACGACCGAAAAGCCGGAGGCCGCCCCCTTACGGGCGGCCTCCGGGCCCGGCGCAGTGAAAGTGCCGAAGAAGAAGCGGGCGAAAGGGTGGTGGCTGCCCTTCGCCCTGATCGCCCCGGCGATCGTCTTCGAACTGCTCATCCATGTCATTCCGATGATCGTCGGAATCTGGATGAGTTTCATCAAACTGACCCAGTTCTACATCGCGAACTGGTCGGCCGCCCCGTTCGTCGGCTTCGGCAACTACCAGATCGCCCTCAACTTCAACGGCGCTCAGGGTCAGGCCCTGCTCTCGTCGTTTCTGGTCACCTGCGGGTTCACGATTCTGGTCGTGGGGCTCGCCTGGGGCTTCGGAATGGCCGCGGCCGTGGCGCTGCAAAAGGCCTTCCGCGGCCGGGCGATCTTCCGCACGATGTTCTTGATCCCCTATGCAGTTCCGATGTACGCAGGAATCATCACCTGGAAGTTCATGTTCCAGCAGAACACCGGTGTCATCAACCAGATTCTCGGCAGCCTGCACCTCATCGACCCGAACAACCCGCCGTTCTGGCTGATCGGCGACAACGCGTTCGGCGCCATGGTGATCGTCGCCATCTGGAAACTGTGGCCGTTCGCCTTCCTCATGCTCATGGCGGGCCTGCAGACCATCAACGAAGACCTCTACGAGGCAGCATCCCTCGACGGCGCGAAGCCGTTCCGGCAGTGGCGCAACATCACGTTGCCGGGCCTGGGCGCGGTGAACAACGTGCTGCTTCTCGTTCTGTTCTTGTGGACCTTCAACGACTTCAACACGCCGTTCATTCTGTTCGGCGGCGGAGAACCGCCCGCGGGCGACCTGATCTCGTTCCACATCTACAACACGTCGTTCATCACCCTGAACTTCGGTTTCGGTGCGGCGATGTCGGTACTTCTCCTGCTCTTCTTGATGTTCGTCTCGGCGATCTATCTCGTGTTCATCAACCGGAGGTCACGTCGTGCGTGAAACTACTGGATTCAAAACGTTCCGCATCGTCACCCTGGCGGCGCTGGGCATCTTCGTGCTGTTGCCGTTGTACGTGATGATCACGTCGGCGCTGAAGCCGCTGGTCGACGTGCAGGGAAAGTTCACCTGGTGGCCGACGAACTTCACGATTCAGCCGTTCATCGACATCTGGTCGACGATTCCGCTGGCGTCGTACTTCGTCAACAGCGTCATCGTATCGACGTCGGCCAGTGTGATCAGCGTCATCATCGCGATCTTCGCGTCGTACGCGGTATCGCGGTGGAGGTTTCGGGGGCGAAATGCATTCACCACGACCATCCTCTCGACTCAGATGTTCCCGGGCGTGCTCTTTCTGCTGCCGCTGTACCTCATCTTCATCAACATCTCTCAGACCCTGGGCATCCAGCTCATCGGCAGCTATCTCGGCCTGATCATCACCTACCTGACGTTCACCCTCCCCTTCGCCATCTGGATGCTCACCGGGTACTTCGACAACATTCCGCGCGAACTCGACGAAGCAGCGAAGGTCGATGGCGCGTCTGCCATCGGCACGCTCATCCGGGTGATTCTGCCGGTGGCGCGCCCCGGAATCGTCGCGGTGCTGGTCTACTCGTTCATCACGGCCTGGGGTGAAGTACTGTTCGCGTCGGTGCTGACCACGCAGTCGAGCCGAACGCTTGCGGTAGGTCTCGGCGAGTACTCGACCCAGGTCAATGTGTACTGGAACCAGATCATGGCGGCCTCGGTGGTCGTGAGCATTCCGGTGGTCATCGGTTTCTTGCTGCTGCAGCGCAACTTCGTGGCAGGCCTGAGCGCCGGCGCGGTCAAGTAACCTGCAGCTTTGTCGCGGCGGGTCAGGCGGAATCTGGCTCGCCGCGATGATGAGGATGCACACCAGCGCCACCGCGGCAATGCTGAGCATCAACGCTGCCAGCACCCCGAGCCGCGCCCGCCCGCGCCTCGTCACGAGCTGGGTGATCACCATCGCCGCGTAGAGCAGCACCACCACGGCGAGGGCGACGGCGGCCAGCCCGTGCGGCGAGAACGGCAGCAGGAAGAACAGCACAATGATGGCGATGATCGCGAACAGGCCGCCCATGATCAGCCAGATGCGCCCGGTAGAGGTGGTGAGCGCCGGTTGGTTGGTGACTTTCGTGGGGTCGGGTTTCGAATCAGACATGACGCCTCCTCGGCCCTTCCAGAGTAGATCGAGTACGCCCGAAGTGCGACTTTCGCTCGTGCTGGCCGCACTTCGAGCGCACTCGATGCGCTGATACCCTCGAAACTACGATGATCACACGACGAGAAGCAGCGCTGAGACTCGACATTCCGCTCGAGATGGCTGCGCGTCACGGTATTCCGTCGCGGCTGAGCGAGGCCGAGGTCATGGCGATCGACGCCGATCCGCCGGCCTGGCTGGTGCAGTCGCGGGCCAATCGCACCGGCAAGAAGCCCGTGTGGATTCAGCTCTCGTGCTCGGTGTGCGGCTACTCCGAAGCGGTGCGGCCGAAGAAGTGGTGGCCGGCCTTCACCTACCTGAGTTGCGACGACCACTCGCCGTCAGACCTGCCCATCGAATCTGCGGGCCTCGTGCGCCGGGAGATCGACGGAATCGGCAGCCGATTCGTCGGCATCGTCGACGAACAGGCGCCTTCGATAGCGGGTGAAAATCAGGGTGAAAGCGACCGCATGTGAGCGTGCAGGTGCCGGGGTGCGCCTAGCGTCGAGGTAATGCGCAGTAGATTCGCTCTCACCGAAACTCCTGACCGACTTGCGGCCGCCTTCGGGGCGACGGCCTCCAGCACGACCGGGTGGAAGCCCTCGTACAAGTTCGGTCCGGCACGAAAGATCATCATCGTGCGAGATCAGTCGCGTCAGCCGGGCGACGCCTGCACTCGCGAACTCGTCACGGCATCGTGGGGATTCACGCCGGTCTGGCACAGCGGTGAGGTGCCACCGACCCTCCGGGTGGGTATGGAACGGCTGGCGCAGAACGGTTTTTTTCGCGACGCCTTTCTGCAGCGCCGGTGTCTGGTGCCGATGCTCGGCTTCTACGATTGGCAGACCAGGCCAAACGGAACGGTGCAGTCGTATTTCGTTCGGGGCGAGGGAACTGTTCTGGCGGCGATGGGCATCTACAACGTGCGAGAGTCGAAGGGGCGCCAGCGCCTGTCGGTGACGCTCGTCACGCGCGACACCGGGGCGACCGGAGACGATCGCGTGCCGTCTATTCTCGGCGAAGCCGAGTGGAACGACTGGCTCGATCCCGAGCCTGTGAACGACTCGGAGGCTCTGCTCCAGCGGGTCAGCGAGAACTCACACGCTGTCGCCGAAACGCTCGTCGAGCATCCGGTGGCCGACTCGATCAACTCGCCGTACGCTCGCGACGCCGTGAGCCTCATCACGCCGCTTCGGCGACGCGCCTGACTGGGGGGCGCCTGCCGGATACTCAGGCCGAGGTGCCACTGCTGTTCGAACTGCCGCCGCCGCTACCGCCGCCGCTACCGGGCCTCAGTGCCTGCAGGTTCGACGCTGCCGTGGTCACCACAGCGGTGAAGAGAGACCGATTCAACATTCCGTGGTCGTTCGAGCCGGCCTGGGCGAGCACCCGGGTGACCACGTTTCCCCGCTGGATGTCGGATGCGAAGTAGTAGCCACCGGCATTGTCACCCGTGCCGGTCTCGACCCACCCCGCGTGGTTCAGCGAAATGGAGTCGAGGGGCAGGGGAGCGACGGTCGCGCTCCACGACGAGGTGGAATACGACGTGCATCCATCGATCAACTGGCGCATCTCGGTAATGTAGGCGGCCGCTTCTGCGGTGCTCGCGAACACCCGGGTCGATTGGCTGAAGGTCGAATCGGTGTCGACGCTCAGAAACTGGTCGTTCAGCAGCACCGGTTGGGTCTCTTGCGCACCCGATTCGAGGTTGGTGACCGGGTAGAGCGAGTAGGCGAATTCGCACGGCAACGATGAGGGGCTGGGGGAGTCGCTCTTCCAGCCGCTGGCCAGCTCGCTCTGAGCCTCGGCGACGTCGACATTCGACGTCTGCGGCTCTGACCACTCGCCGAAGGCCCGGCTCTGCGTCGAGGTGAGCAGAACAGTGGATGCGTCGGCAGCCGAGAACTGCGGCGAGGCGGCGCGCGAGAGAACCGCGCCCAGAATGGTGGTCGACACGATGACGACCACGACGACGAGACCCACGAAGGCGAGGAGGCCCACGCTGCCGAGAACGATCCAGAGCCCGGTTCGAGACGGCTTCGGCTGTGGAGCGAACTGGTTGTATGACATCGGTGTGGAGCCCCCTTTGGTGGTTCTGGTCGTGCGCGGTCAAGTTTACGGCGAGCAGACGATCATGAGGTGCGACGCCGCCCAGCCCACCCCCCCCAGCCCACCCTGCAACGGCTTCGGCCCACTCGAACGAATCGAGTGAGCCGAAGCGAGCTGCTGCGCCCGAGTTCGTCAGGTGCAGCGGTGCGATCTGCGCCTTACGCCTGACCGTGGCTGGCGCGCGAGCGGCGTGACAGCGAGTCGATGATGACCGCGAGCAGCAGAACCGCACCGGTGATCATGTAGCGAATAGACGAGTCGAGGTTCAGCAGTGTCAAGCCGCTCGAGATCGACTGGATGACGAGAATACCGAGCAGAGCCGAGTACGCACTGCCGCGGCCACCGAAGAGGCTCGTACCACCGATGACGGCGGCGGCGATGGCGTTGAGGTTGGTGTCGCCACCACCCGACGACAGACTCGCGCTGGTCAGTCTGGCCGACGCGAGCAGGCCGCCGAGGGCCGCGAACGTCGAGCACAGAATGAACACGGTGATGTAGACGCGGTTGACCCGGATACCGGCGCGGCGGGCGGCTTCTACCGAACCACCCACAGCGAACACCGAGCGACCCCAGCGGGTGCGAGTCAGGAAGAAGTTCATGATGATCACGAGCACGACGAACAGCAGGAACGAGGCGCCGAGGCCACGGTCGGTCGCGAGGTAGGCGACGGCCAAGAGCAAGACGACCAGCAGCAAGACGGCCTTGATGAGAGTGACCGAGAGGGCACCGGTCGACAGCCCGGCCTTTCTGCGCCGGCTCGCACGTCTGATGTCGCTGAACAACAGTGCGGCGGCGGCGATGACGGCCAGGGCGTAGGCGGCCCACGGCGGCAGGAATGCCGAGGTGGCGAACTGAACGATCCAGGAGTCGTACGGAATGTTGATCGAGCCGTTCGGGCCCAGAATCTTCAGCTGAAGGCCGAGGAAGGCGAGCAGGCCGGCGAGGGTGATGACGAAGCTCGGAACACCGAAGCGGGTGAAGAGCATGCCATAGAGAAAGCCGATCGCCGCACCGACGAGCAGGGCGACGATGACCGCCAGAGCGACCGGCCAGTTCAGTTGAGTCAGACCGACACCCAGAATCGCCGCAGCCAGACCGCTGACAGAGCCGACCGAGAGGTCGATCTGCCCGAGCAGCAGCAC
>JAODBB010000126.1 GCA_025463745.1 Subtercola sp. | reverse complement strand
GAACAGGCTGAAGGCGTGCAGGTTCAGCCCGTCGTCGCGCATCGAGACGCGCCCGCGCACCACCACGATCGAGTCGTTCGTGAGTGCCGGGGAGAACTCCTGGTACGCCTTGCCCATGAACATGGCGGTGACCTCGCCGCCGAAGTCTTCGATCACGATGGAGCCGTACTGGTTGCCAGAGTTGCGCGCCACCCGGTGCTGCACGTTCGTGATGAGACCAGCCACCGTCACGGTTTCGCCGTCGTCGATGTGCTCGCTCGTCAGCAACTCCGCGATCGAAACCGAGGCGTGTTTGGCCAGCGGTATCTCCAAGCCGGCGAGCGGATGATCGGAGACGTAGAGCCCGAGCATGTCGCGCTCGAAGGCGAGCTTGTCGCGCTTAGACCATTCGGGCCGCTCGGGAACCTGCCGGTTGTCTTGCGGCGCATCCCATAACGAATCGAAGTCGAAGCCGACCTGCCCATTGGCCTCGGCTCGCTTCTCGCTCACGGCCGCCTCGACGGCGCCCTCGTGGATCTCGACGAGCGCGCGCCGGGTGTCGCCGAGCGAGTCGAAGGCGCCCGCCTTGATGAGCGATTCGACGGTACGTTTGTTCGCCGCCTGCAGCGGAATCTTCTGCAAGAAGTCGTGGAACGACGTGTACCGGCCCTTCTCCTCACGCGCCGACCGGATGCCCTCCACCACGTTCGAGCCCACGTTGCGCACCGCGCCGAGCCCGAACCGGATGTCTTCACCCACGGCCGCGAAGAACCCGATCGACTCGTTCACGTCGGGCGGCAGAACAGTGATGTTCATGCGGCGGCACTCGTTGAGGTAGATCGCCGACTTGTCTTTGGAGTCGCCCACGCTGGTGAGCAGCGCGGCCATGTACTCGGCCGGGAAGTGCGCCTTGAGGTAGGCGGTCCAGTACGAGATGACGCCGTACGCAGCCGAGTGCGCCTTGTTGAAGGCGTAGTCGGAGAAGGGCAGCAGAATGTCCCAGAGCGTCTTGACGGCGGCGTTCGAGTAGCCGTTGTCGTTCATGCCCTTCGAGAAGCCCTCGTACTGCTTGTCGAGCTCGCTCTTCTTCTTCTTACCCATCGCCCGCCGCAACAAGTCGGCCTGGGCGAGGGTGAAGCCGCCGAGCTTCTGCGCGATCGACATGACCTGCTCTTGGTACACGATGAGGCCGTAGGTCTGGCCGAGCACCTCGCGCAGCGGCTCTTCGAGCTCGGGATGAATCGGGGTGACCTGCTGCAGACCGTTCTTACGCAAGGCGTAGTTGGTGTGCGAGTCGGCGCCCATCGGCCCCGGTCGATACAGCGCGAGGATGGCCGAGATGTCTTCGAAGTTGTCGGGTTTCATCAGGCGCAGCAACGACCGCATGGGCCCGCCGTCGAGCTGGAACACCCCGAGCGTGTCGCCGCGAGCCAGCAGCTCGTACGCCGGCACATCGTCGAGCTCGAGCTCTTCGAGAACCGGCCTGAAACCACGGTTCGACTGGATATTGTCGAGCGCATCGTCGATGATCGTGAGGTTCCGGAGCCCCAGGAAGTCCATCTTGATCAGCCCGAGCGACTCGCACGCCGGGTAGTCGAACTGGGTGACGATCTGGCCGTCTTGCTCGCGCTTCATGATCGGGATGATGTCGATCAGCGGGTCGCTCGACATGATCACACCGGCCGCGTGCACTCCCCATTGGCGCTTCAGATTCTCGATGCCGACGGCCGTGTCGAAGACGGTTCGTGCTTCGGGGTCGGCCTCGATGACCGCCCGCACATCCGCTGCCTCTTTGAACCGGGGATGATCGCGGTCGAAGATTCCCGAGAGGGGGATGTCTTTGCCCATGATGGGTGGCGGCATCGCCTTGGTGAGTTTCTCGCCCATGCCGAACGGGAAGCCGAGCACGCGTGACGAGTCTTTGAGCGCCTGCTTCGCCTTGATGGTGCCGTACGTGACGATCTGCGCGACCCGCTCGTCGCCGTACTTCTCGGTGACGTAGCGGATCACCTCACCGCGGCGCCGGTCGTCGAAGTCGACGTCGAAGTCGGGCATCGAGACGCGGTCGGGGTTCAGGAAGCGCTCGAAGATCAGGCCGTGCCGAATGGGATCGAGGTCGGTGATGCGCATCGCGTAGGCCACCATCGAGCCGGCGCCCGAACCGCGACCAGGGCCCACCCTGATGCCGTTGTTCTTCGACCAGTTGATGAAGTCTGCGACCACCAGGAAGTAGCCGGGGAAGCCCATCTGCACGATGACGCCGACCTCGTAGTCGGCACGTTCGCGCACGGCCTGCGAGATGCCATTCGGGTACCGGTCGACGAGGCCCTTCTCGACCTCTTTGATGAACCAGGTGTCTTCGGTCTCGCCGGCGGGCACCGGGTAGCGAGGCATATAGCTCGCGGACGTATCGAACTTGACCTCGCAGCGCTCGGCGATGAGCAGGGTGTTATCGCAGGCGTCGGGGTGGTCGCGAAAGATCTGCCGCATTTCGGCGGCGCTCTTGAGGTAGAACTCGTCGGCGTCGAACTTGAACCGGTTCGGGTCGCTGAGGGTCGAGCCCGACTGCACGCAGAGCAGGGCGGCGTGGCTCGTGGCGTCGTGCGCATGCGTGTAGTGCAGGTCGTTCGTGGCGACGAGCGGGAGGTCGAGCTCTGACGCGAGCCGAAGGAGGTCACCCATGATCTGGCGTTCGATGCCCAGACCGTGATCCATGATCTCGCAGAAGTAGTTCTCGCGGCCGAAGATGTCGCGGTAGTCTGACGCGGCCTGAACGGCCTCGGCGTACTGCCCGAGGCGGAGGCGGGTCTGAACTTCACCCGACGGGCAGCCCGTCGTGGCGATGAGTCCGTTCGAGTACTGAGCGAGCAGTTCGCGATCCATACGCGGCTTGAAGTAGTAGCCCTCGAGCGAGGCCCTCGACGACAGCCGGAACAGATTGTGCATGCCGGCGGTGTTCTCGCTCAGCAGGGTCATGTGCGTGTAGGCGCCCGAACCCGAGACGTCGTCGCGGCCGGAGTTCGGGCCGCCCCACTTGATGCGGGTCTTGTCACCGCGGTGAGTGCCGGGCGTGATGTACGCCTCGGTGCCGATGATGGGCTTGATGCCGGCATCAGTGGCGGTCTTCCAGAAGTCGAAGGCACCGAAGACGTTGCCGTGGTCGGTGACCGCGACCGCGGGCATCCCTTGCTCGACGGCTGCTTCGATCAGGGGTTTTACGCGTGCCGCACCGTCGAGCATCGAATACTCGCTGTGCACGTGGAGGTGAACGAATGAGTCAGTTCGGGTGGGCACAGATTCTCCGGCTAGCTAGATGACGAGACCTTCAGTTTAGCCGTTGACGCTGCCGGACTCGCCGAGGGAGTGGCCCGATTCGGGCGAGCTTCGGTGTGCGAAACCGCGCCTGGCCCAGCAGCACGATTGCGCGATGTTCGGATTCGAGATCAGTCTTCGCGCAACACGTCGAGTGCGTGTTGCAGGTCGGCCGGGTAGGTCGACTCGAACGATACATATTCCCGCGATTGTGGATGCACGAAACCGAGCTTCAGCGCGTGCAACCACTGCCTCGAGAGCCCCAGTCGCACCGAGATTCCGGGATCGGCGCCGTACATCGCATCGCCGACACACGGGTGCCGCTGAGCCGCCATGTGCACGCGGATCTGGTGCGTACGGCCCGTCTCGAGGTGGATCTCGAGCAACGAGGCACTGGGAAAGGCCTCGATCGTCTCGTAGTGGGTCACGCTCGGCTTGCCCGAAGCGACCACCGCGAACTTCCAGTCGGAACGCGGATGCCGCCCGATGGGCGCATCGATGGTGCCCGCCAACGGGTCGGGATGCCCCTGCACCACCGCGTGGTAGATCTTGTCGACCTCGCGGTCGTGAAAGAGGCGTTTGAGCCAGGTGTAGGCCTCTTCGCTCTTCGCCACGACCATCAGTCCGCTGGTGCCCGCGTCGAGACGGTGAACGATGCCGGCACGCTCGGCGGCGCCCGAAGTGGAGATACGGAAGCCCGCGGCGGCGAGGGCGCCGAGAACGGTCGGCCCCGTCCATCCGACCGAGGGATGAGCGGCCACCCCCACGGGCTTGTCGACCACCACGAGGTTGTCGTCGTCGTAGATGATCGCGAGGTCTTCGACGGGGGTCTCGACGATGCGGAGTTCTTCGCGGGGCGCCCAGCTGACCTCGAGCCACGTGTCACGGCGCAGACGGTCGGATTTCGAGACGACCTGGCCGTCAACGACCACGCCGCCCGCGTCGACCACGTCAGCGGCGAAGGTGCGCGAGAAGCCGAGCAGTTTGGCGAGCCCCGAGTCGACTCGATCGCCGTCGAGGCCGTCGGGCACCGGCAGCTGGCGGTATTCCACGACTAGACCTCGTCGGAGCGCGGAATCGACGGCTCAGCGGGGGTACTGGCGACGTCTGCCGCAGCAGCGATGTCTGCCGCAGCAGCGATGTCTGCGGTGGTCTCCGGCGACCCCGCAGCCCCACCAGGCCCCTCGGCAGCGCTCGAAGCCTCGGGGTCGTCGACCCCAGCAGATTCGGGCGAAGCATCCGCTTCGGCAACCACCTCAGGCTTCGTTGTGCGCCGGCCGTCGAGGCCGATACCGCGGATCGTGAGAATCAGGAACAACACCATCGCCGCAGTGATGGCGCTGTCGGCGAGGTTGAAAATGGCGGGCAGAAAGGGAATCTTAATGAAGTCGACAACGTGACCGATGCCGAAGCCGGGCTCACGAAAGAGCCGGTCGGTGAGGTTGCCGAGCACTCCGCCGAGCAACAGCCCGAACACGACGGCCCAGCCGATCGACCGGATGCGCCGGGCGAACCAGATGATGAAGACGAACACAGCGGCGGCGAGCACCGAGAAGATCCAGGTGTACGCGCTGCCGATCGAGAACGCCGCGCCCGAGTTGGTGACATAGAAGAACTGCAGCACGGTGCCCAGCACCGGAACGAACTCGTTCAGAGGCAGGTGGGCGACGACCAGGAACTTCGCGATCTGGTCGATCGCGTATACAGCGGCCGCGACAACAACAAGAACGATCAGTGCGCGGGCACTGATCGTTCGAGGTGACGCTGCCGGAGCCGGCGCGCCCGAGTCGTCGGACCCGGGCGTTACAGCTTCAGAGGGCGCGGTCTTGTCGTCGGTCAAATCGAGAGGCTCGAAGGCTGAGCTGCCCCTTCAGCACTCTCGCCACCGCTCGAGTCGAGATCACGCAGCTGGCCTTCGATGTAGCCACGCAGCTTCTGGCGGTACTCCTTCTCGAACGAGCGCAGCTCGTCGATGCGGTGCTCGATGCCGGCCTTCTCCTGGTTGAGCTTGGCGAGCTCGGTTCGCTGCTTGGTCTCTGCCTCGGCAACAAGACGAGCGGCCGTGGCCTGGCCCTCTTCGATGAGTTCGGCACGCTTGTCGGCGCCCTCTTTGACGTGCTCGTCGTGCAGCTTGCGGGCAAGCTGCAGCAGGCTGGTCGTGCTCGCAGCATCATCGCCGTCGGCGACAACGGCAGCGACTGCGGCGGCAACCGGCACCGCGACCGTCTCGGCCTGAGCCGGCTCAGCCGGAGCCTCTTCGACGACCTCGACGACCGCGGTTTCTTCGGCGACAGCAGCGGGCTCGGCGGCGGCTTCATTGCTCGCCGGGGCACCGGCAGGCACAATGCCCGCACGAAGCTCTTCGTTCTCGGAAATCAAGCGGCGAAGCTCGACAACGACCTCGTCGAGAAAGTCGTCGACCTCGTCTTGGTCGTAACCCGCGCGGAACTGAGTCTGCGAGAAGCGCTTGTTAACCACTTCTTCTGGAGTTAACGGCATGTTCTTCCACCTTTATAACTAGTGACTGTTGAGGGAACGTGTTGGCGTTTCTTGGAACTACGATACATGCGTCGGGCCGT
>JAODBB010000118.1 GCA_025463745.1 Subtercola sp. | reverse complement strand
CCGATGGAGAGCTTCTCGAGAAGGTCGAAGCTCGCGTTCCGATGGCTCGCGGTCAGGCAGATCAACACCAACTCATACTAATCGCGTTTCCCCCGTTGATTGACGCGTTGTAGAACTCACAGAATTCGAGGAATTCTAGATTTGGCCTGAGCTTAACTCATATGTGAGGTATGCTCTGGTTATGAGCTTTTTGTCAAGAGGTGGTGAGTGGTTTCGGCCGCTTCCTGCGACCAGCCCATTCATATTTGCGTGCCATTTGTAAGGAGGCGTACGGTGTCGAATCGATCGATTGACAAGTCAGGCTGGGGCCTTCGCGAGCGATTCGCTCGCGACTCGAGACAGGGTGACGAGCGCGGTGCCGGGCGGGGGTTCGGCGGTGCGACGGGCGGGGTCGGTTTGGGCTCGCTCGGCAGGCTGGGCTCGGTCACGGGAGTGTGTGCTGGGCTGGTTCTTGCTGTGGCGCTGGTCGGGGTGCCGACCGCCTCGTACGGTGATGAGCCGGTGACGCCGACGAGCCAGTCCGGTAGCACGGCCGCGGCAGTGGTCGATGATCCGGCCGCGCCGGTGGTCGCTGATTCGCCTGCGCCGTTGGCCGCTGATTCGCCTGCCGAGGCAGCGTCGATCTCGCCCGCCGGCGACGCGGCTGCGGATGATCCAGCCTCAGCCGACGGCACTGCTCCGGCGAGCTCGGCGGAGTCGGCTGCTCCTGCTGCTGCGGCCGAAGCCTCTGCTCCCGCTCCTGATCCTGGTCCGGCACAGAATCCTGTGGATCCGCCATCGGCGAGTTCGGCAGCCGCAGACTCTGATGCGGCCGTACCGACAGATCCAGCGATCAGCGCGGCGGTTGCCGCGCCCTCGCCCGATGCCGTTCTCCCGCAAGCCGTTCCGAACATCGTGCCGGCCGATACCCCCGCAGATACACCGACCGACGCGGTGGTTCCGGTGATCACCTCAGGCACGGTTCCGGGTGGAACCGTGGGTGCGCTGTACAGCTTTCAGCTGACATCGAATGTGTCGCCCGTGACCTTCGTGGTATCTGGTCTGCCCGATGGTCTCTCGGTAGATCCAGCCGTGGGGCTGATTCAGGGTATTCCGACGACCGCAGGCACGTTCACAGTGCATTTGGAGGCGACGAGTCCGGAGAATACGACGGGTGTCACGCAGACGTACATCGCGTCGGTCACGATCGACCTTCCGCCCTCGGTGGTTCCGGTGATCACCTCAGGCCCCGTGCCCGGAGGAACAGTAGGAGCGCCCTATAGCTTTCAGTTGACGTCGAATGTGTCACCCGTGACCTTCGTCGTGTCAGGTTTGCCTGATGGGTTGAGCGTTGATCCGCAGACGGGTTTGATCGAGGGTGTTCCGACCTCGGCGGGCACCTTCGAGGTGCATCTGGAGGCGACGAGCCCGGAGAATACGACGGGTGTCACGCAGACGTACATCGCGTCGGTCACGATCGACCTTCCGCCGTCGGTGGTTCCGGTGATCACGTCGGGCACGGTGCCCGGTGGAACGGTGGGAGCGCTGTACAGCTTTCAGTTGACGTCGAATGTGTCGCCCGTGACCTTCGTCGTGTCTGGTCTGCCGGATGGTCTCTCGGTCGATCCGGCCGTCGGTTTGATTCAGGGTGTTCCGACGACGGCCGGTACCTTCGAGGTGCACTTGGAGGCGACGAGTCCGGAGAACACGACCGGTGTCACCCAGACATACATTGCATCGGTCACCATCGACCCTGCAGCCGCCACGCCGCTGTCGATCACGTCGGGGCCGTTGCCTGCTGGGGCGGTGGGAGTGCCGTATGCGTTCCAGGTGGTCGCGTCGGATGCGACTGCGGTTTTTGTCAGCGGAGGGCTGCCTGACGGGTTGTCGATCGACGCGGTGACGGGAGTGGTGTCGGGTACGCCGACTGTTGTCGGCACGTTCGACGTGGCTATCCGTGCGGTGGTGTGGTCGACAGTCACGGCGGTCACACAGCACTACCAGCTGGTCATCGACCCCGGGAATTCAACGAGGGAGCCACACATCACATCGGGCGCGCCGACTGCGGCGACGGTCGGGCTCCCGTACGAATTCCAGTTGACGGCAAGCGGCGGTCAAGGCGGGCTGACGTTCACTGAAACCGGCTTGCCGCCAGGGCTGGTACTGGATGCGGCCACCGGCAAGATCAGCGGTGCTCCCACCGCATCCGGCTCGTTCCTGGTGAGCTTCGGAGCAACCGGTGCCGGCATCGATTCCGATCCGGCGACGTACACGCTGACGGTCAATGAGGCGACACCGCCGACCAACCCGCCGACAGAACCACCGGCAACGACGCCGAGCACTCCGCCGGCGCCGGCTCCTGGCGCGAGTCCGACTTCGGGCTCGGGCAGTGTTACCTCGGGCAGTGTTACCTCGGGCAGTGCTACCTCAGGCGGCGGCGCATCGTCTGCGGCATCCGTCGGCTCCAGCGGCCGAGGGGTTAACACTGCATCCTCGGGTTCGGCTCATCACCAGACCGAGCTCGCCGAGACAGGAAGAACAGACGCGACACCGATCCTGTTCGGGATGCTCGGATTGATCCTCATCGCGGCGGGAGGTGTTGCCATCAGAGCTCGTCGCCGCCGAGCGTGACAGGGCGGAGCCGCCGCGCAGAAATGTTTGACACACTGGGAACGTGAGTTTCGACACGATAGACACAGGCCACGACGTTCAGGTGCTACCGGTTTCGCATCCGCTGCAGGAGGGCCGAACATCCGCTAGCCCGCTCATCACGACCTACCAGGGCGTGCGCGGTGACGTGACCCCGGTGTGGTTCATGCGCCAGGCCGGCCGCTCGCTGCCCGAGTATCGCGAGCTGCGAGTCGGCACCGAGATGCTCGACGCATGCCTCAACTCCGAGCTGGCCAGCGAGATCACGTTGCAGCCGGTGCGCCGTCACGGCGTCGACGCGGCCATCTTCTTCAGCGACATCGTCGTACCCATGAAGCTGGCCGGGGTCGATGTGAGTATCGTTCCAGGCAAGGGTCCGGTGCTTGGGCATCCGGTTCGAACCGCTCGGGATGTTCGTGACCTGCCCACGCTCGATGAAGCCGTGCTCGCTCCCATCTCTGAGGCGGTCGCGCTGACCGTCGCCGCTTTGGGTGACACGCCCCTCATCGGGTTTGCGGGGGCGCCGTTCACGCTCGCGGCGTACCTCGTTGAAGGTGGCCCGTCGAAGGATCACCTCGCCGCCCGCACCCTCATGCATTCCGACCCCGCCGCGTGGGCCGAACTCATGCAGTGGACGGCCACGATCACCGGCGCTTTTCTTCGCGCACAGATTCTGGCGGGAGCGAGCGCCGCGCAGCTGTTCGACTCGTGGGCCGGCGCTCTGTCGCTGGCCGACTACACCTCGAAGGTGGCACCGGCATCGGCGCTCGCATTGTCGCGGGTACACGGGTTGACCTACACCGCCACCGGCGCCAACGTCAACGTCGGCACCGCCAGCAACTCCCGTGCCGCCGCGGCAGACGAGCAGCTCCCGACCGAGCGAGCGGTGCCGATCGTGCACTTCGGCGTCGGCACCGGCGAGCTCTTGAAAGCGATGCACGACGTCGGCGCCGATGTGGTGGGCATCGACTACCGCATTCCGCTCGACGAAGCATCCAGGCGCCTTGGTGGTTCGGTCACGCTGCAGGGCAACATCGATCCGGCCTTGCTCGCCGCGCCCTGGCCCGTGCTCGAGGCGCATGTGCTCGACGTGCTCGACCGCGGAAAGGCGGCTCCGGCGCACGTACTGAACCTCGGTCACGGGGTGCCGCCCGAAACCGACCCCGCCGTGCTCACCAGGCTCGTCGACTTCGTGCACTCCCAGCCCGCCGGCTCGTGATCTCGCAGCTCCTGCCTCGCCACGCAGCAGGCAGCCCGCTGCCGATGCGCAGGCAGTTCGCGGTGCAGAATCGGCGATGTGCCGCGGCACCTGCCTACGTGCCCGTTCGTAGGGTGCGGTAGTGAGCGCCCAGAAGAGCGTCGTCGTCGTCGGCGCGGGAGTCGGCGGCCTGGTTACCGCCCGTGATCTCGCGCGCGCCGGTTTTCGCGTGTCGGTGCTCGAGGCGACCGACCATGCGGGGGGCTGTGTCGCGACGCACACCGTCGCGGGCATCCGGCTCGACAGCGGAGCCGAAAGCTTCGCGACGCGGGGCGGAACCGTCGCGGCCTATCTCACCGAGCTGGGCCTCGGCCCGAGTCTCGTGTCGCCGAACTCCCGCGGAGCCTGGCTTCAGCTGCAGAAGTCTGCCGCTCCCTTGCCGAAGAACACGTTGCTCGGCATTCCGGGCGTGCCGCTCGCGACCGATGTGCGCGTGATTCTCGGCTGGTCTGGGTCTCTTCGGGCGCAGCTCGACCGCGTTCTGCCCTTCGTGCGAGTGCGCAAAGAGGCTGACCTCGGCGAGCTGGTACGCCGGCGCATGGGTAAGAAGGTGCTCGACAGGCTGGTCGCGCCCGTTGTCTCAGGCGTGCACTCCGCCCACCCAGACCAGGTGGATGTTCAGGCCGTCGCCCCTGGCCTCACCACCGCCATGACGAATCAGGGCTCCCTGTCGGGCGCGGTGATGTCGCTCATCGCCCGCCGCAGTCAGTCGGCGGCCCGGCCCGTTGGCTCGTCGGGGGGCTCCGTGGCCGACTCGGCTCCGGCCGACCCAGCGGCCCCAGGCGCGGGTGAGAGGCCCGATTTCGCGTCACAGCCCGAAGCGATGCCCGTCACTTCAGCCGCCTGCCTCGCTGCGAGGGCGCATCCCACCGCCCCTGTCGGCCTCGCGCCCGGCGTCGCCGTCGGCGGCATCGATGGCGGAATGTACCGCTTCGTCGAGGCGCTCGTGGCCGACTGTGAACGCCTCGGGGTCGACCTGCAGTTCGGGGTACGGGTGCAGAGCATCCAGCGCGTGCCATCGGCAACCGAGGGCGCGGCCGAGTGGATGATCGTGCTCGACGACGAGACGGTGCTCGGCTCGCACGGGGTGGTCATCGCGGCAGGCTTCCGTGCCGCGCTCGACCTCTTGCGCGGAGTAGCCGACAACGGCCCGGCGCCCTCCGTCGAAGCCAAGTTGAGCGGCGAAGTCTCACTGGAATCGGATCTCGGCCGACTCACCTCCGCCACGGCATGGCCGGGCTCGAGTGCTGTGACCCTGGCCACGCTTGTGCTCAACGCCCCCGAACTCGACGCGGCCCCGCGCGGCACGGGCGTTCTCGTAGCCGAAGATGTACAGACCGTCGGGGCGAAGGCCCTCACCCATGCGACGGCGAAATGGCCGTGGCTCGCGCGTGACGCCGGCCCGGGCCACCACGTCGTGCGCCTCTCCTATGGCCGAGGCGCCGAAGTCGACGGCGGAGACCGTGCCCGACGCAGGGTGCAGCCCGACGTCACCCTCGAGCGGGCCCTGCGTGACGCCAGCATCCTTCTCGCCACCCCCTTGACGCCCGAACAGGTGCGCGGCTTCGCCCTCACTGAGTGGCGCGACTCGCTCGCTTTCGCGACGGTCGGCCACCGCGCGCGGGTCGATGAGCTCGTGGAGGCGGTGCACGGGCATCCGGGTCTGGAGGTTGTCGGAGCCTGGATTTCGGGAACAGGCTTGGCCTATGTCATCGATGGAGCGTGCGTCAAGGCCCGGGAGCTCGCGCAACGGATGCTCGGCGCTTAGGGCTACGATTTATCTCTAAGCGACTCAACGACTGATCGGAGTAATCATGCGCGGAAAGCTGCTTTTCGTGGTCGGCCTTGGTGCGGGCTACGTTCTCGGCTCGAGAGCCGGCCGCC
>JAODBB010000117.1 GCA_025463745.1 Subtercola sp. | reverse complement strand
CGCTTCCAGCCGCCGAAGGGCTGGCGCCGCACGATCGCGCCGGTGATCGGACGGTTGACGTAGAGGTTGCCGGCCTGCACGCGCGACAGCCAGGCGGACACCTCCTCGGGATCGAGCGAGTGGATGCCCGAGGTCAGCCCGTAGGCCACCGCTTTCTGCAGCTCGAGGGCGTCGCCGAGCGTCTCGGCCTCCATGATCCCGAGCACCGGGCCGAAGTATTCGGTCTCGTGAAACGCCGACCCGGCCGCCACACCCGTGCGAACTCCCGGCGACCACAACCGCCCGGTGCGCCCCTGCGAGTCGGGAGCGTCGATCACACGTGGCTCGACGAGCCGCGCGCCCTCGACGGCACGGGGCCGTTATGGACGCAGGGAGTGCGCACGGGTGTCGCGGCAGGGTAGGCCTTTCACGAGACGGAATACTTCGGGCCGGTGCTCGGCATCATGCACGCGGCGAACCTCGGTGAAGCGGTCGAGCTGCAGAATGCCACCGCATATGGGCTGACCGCGGGCATCCACTCGCTCGATGCGTCAGAGATCGAGCAGTGGCTCGCGAGCGTCGAGACCGGAAACCTCTACGTGAACCGCGGAATCACGGGCGCCATCGTGCGGCGCCAGCCCTTCGGCGGCTGGAAGCGCTCGTCGGTCGGCGCCGGAGCCAAGGCGGGCGGGCCGAACTACCTCATTCACCTCGGCGCGTGGGCCGACGAGCCCGGCCTGCCCGGCGGCGACATCAGTCTCGCGGGGCTTTCGCCTGCGGTCGCTTCGCTGCTCGAGGCGTCGACGGGCGGCCTCGACTGGCAGCAGTTCGAGGTCGTTCGGCGGGCCGCGGTCGGCGACGAGGATGCTTGGCAGAACTTCTTCGCTACGGCCGACGTGTCGGCGCTCAGCGTAGAGCGCAACGTGCTGCGGTATCGTCCGCTTCCGGTGCTCGTGCGACTGTCGGAGGGGGAGCCGCTCGGCTTGCTGGTGCGCGTGCTCGCCGCGGCGACGCGCGCAGGGGCTCCGCTCGCGCTCAGCACGGCGTTGAAGCTGCCGCGGCCATTGCGGGCCCTGCTCAAAGAGCGCCGGGTGAAGGTGTTCGTCGAGAGTGACGCCCAATGGCTGGCGCGGGCGTCGGCTGCGGTCGGCGGAGACTCGGCGGTCGGCTCGTCGCCTGTGACGCGCATCCGGATGATCGGGGGAGACCCTGTCGCACTCGCACGCGCGCTCGGCGGATCGCCCGACGTGGCGCTCTACACGGGCGAGGTCGCCCGAGCCGCACGTATCGAACTGCTGCCGTTTCTGCGGGAGCAGGCCGTGAGCATCACGAACCACCGGTTCGGCAATCCGAGCCCACTCGCCACGGGCATCCTGCCGTAGCCGGCTCTCCAGCCAGCCCGCCCCATCGCCGAGCGCGCACGTGTCGAGCCCAGCCCCATCGCCGAGCGCGCACGTGTCGAGCCCAGCGTCCTCGCCAGAGCGACCTTTCCGGCCGAGATGTGTCGCCGCGCCAGTCGCTTTCGTCTGAGAAAGTCGCACTCGCCCGCGACCGGCGCCTGCGGATGCTCGAATGGGGCGCAGCGAGACGACTAGCGCCCTAGCGGGTGGCGGCCCGGATGACTTCGAGATCGGCGTCGGAGAGCGGAATGAGCCCACGGCGCAGCTGGTAACCCCAATTCGGGTCCGAGGTCAGGTCAAGGCGATCGGTGACCTCGGCGAGGGGAACGGCGCGTTTCAGCGAAAGGTAGTTCACGCGGCGGCGGAAGGGATGAAAATCGCCGTCGTCGGCCTGGAAGATCTCGTCGTCGGCGATCTGTCCGATCGCAGTGAAGGCCTGCAGCGCGTCGCCGTCGGGGTAATCGGTGCGCGGCGAGTAGTAGACGAGCCAGTCGCCGCCAGACATGCGCGCCAGACCGGCCATCTTGCCGTGGTTCACTTGGGCGATGCCGAGGCCGACGCCGCGTTCGACATGGCTTCGCGATACGACGCCCAGCCAGGCGCTCACGCTCGTTTCCGGTTGCTCATATGCGCCCCGCCTGGTCTCGCGCTAGTCGTGTCGAGCAGCTCACTACCGCGTTCCGTCGCGCCGAGCCGCGCACTTCCGCGTTCGGTCGCGCCGTGCCGCCTGCTCCCGTGTTGCCTCGCGCTCTCGGCCACCCTGCGACCCACCGACTCGGGGCATGACGATGCGCTGCAGGTGATGATTTCGACCACGCGCTCAGTCTGCCTGCAGCGTGTGACACCGCAAATTGTGGGCTCATGGCGGGGGCCCCTGCCGTGCACTCATGTGGGGCTCTGGCCGAGCGCCACCGCCACGATCTCGAGCGCCCGTTCGCCCGGGATGCCCAGCTCCTGCACCCGTGCGGCATACTCCAGCGCGGCGATCTGCGCCTGGCGCTCGGGGCCGACACCCGTGGGTGCGATCGACGTTCCGTTACGGCCGCGTGTCACCACGATCTCGTCGCGTTCGAGTTCGCGGTAGACCTTCGCGACGGTGTTCGGCGCGAGATGCAGGTCGTCGGCCAGGCGGCGCACGGCCGGCAATTGCGCGCCCGCCACAAGCTCACCACGCCGAACGGCGCCGAGGAGCTGCGCCCGTAACTGCCCGGAGGCGGGAGTGCGCGAAAGAGCATCCACTGTCACGGTGAGCGAGCCGGCGATGAGCGCCGAACGCGGTTCAGGGGCGTCGGTCACCGACTACCACCCCCCCCTCGTGAGCCCACTGAGTTCGCCCGACACTCGACGCATTTCTCGGTACCGCTATCGCTTTATCAGGTTCGACAGCACGATCGCGCTGCGGGTGTGATCGACGTTCGGCGCGATGCGCACCCTCTCGAGTGCCAACTCGAGGCTCGGAATGTCTCTCGAACGCATATGCACAATGGCGTCTGCACTGCCGGTCACCGTGCCCGCGTCGACGACCTCGGGTACTCCCGACAGAATGCGCTTGAGTTCGGCAGGCGCCACGGTGCCCCTGCAGAAAAGCTCAACGTACGCCTCCGTCACCTTGCCGTCGAGCGAGGTGTCGAGCAGAACCGTGAAACCGCGAATGATTCCGTCGCCGATGAGCTTGTCGATGCGCCGTTTCACTGCCGATGCCGAGAGCCCGATGACCTGGCCGATATCGCCGTAACCGGTGCGTGCGTTGAGTTTCAGAAGGTCGATGATGCGAAAGTCGAGATTGTCCACTCGGTGAGCATACGGCGGTTTCTTGCAGGAGGCTGCAATTTGCGCAGTTTTTCAGCGCGAGACGCTCGACTATTGACATTACGAGCGTGCCAGACTAAAGGCCTGGCGTGCTCTTCGGAGCCAGTAGGACAGTGTCCGCCATCCGCCCCGCAGCTGTCTCGCCAAGGAGGATGCCCGTGTCTACCCCCGTCATCTCAGTACGTCGTCGCACCGATCGGCAGGCCGTGCCGCACACGTACCTCATGTGCCGCCCCGACTTCTTCACCGTTGCGTACAAGATCAATCCGTGGATGAATCCGGCGATTCCCACCGACACCGCCCTGGCGCTGAAGCAGTGGCAGACCCTCTACGACACCTACCTTGCGCTCGGCCACACCGTCGAGCTCATCGACCAGATCGACGGCCTGCCCGACATGGTCTACGCGGCGAACGGCGGTTTCGTCATCGACAACATCGCCTACGGCGCCCGCTTCACGCACCCCGAGCGCCAGGCTGAGGGCCCGGCGTACATGACCTGGTTCGAGAACAACGGTTTCGACGTGCACGAGCCCGCGAACATCAACGAGGGCGAGGGTGATTTCATGCTGGTCGGCGATACGATTCTCGCCGGAACGGGGTTTCGCAGTGCATCCGATTCGCACGATGAAGTCGCCCGACTGTACGGCCGCGAGGTCGTCACGCTGAACCTTGTGAACCCTTCGTTCTATCATCTCGACACCGCGATCGCCGTGCTGAACGAGTCGGCCGGGGTCCCCACCGGCCCCTCCACGCGCCGCGGCCGGCGCGCGGAGCCTCTGGCCGGCGTGGGCCCAGGGCCGGATGACGCGACCATCGCCTATCTGCCGAGTGCCTTCGACGCCTCCAGCCGCGCCGAACTCGAGCGGCGCTACCCCGACGCGATTCTGGTCAGCGAGACCGACGCAGCCGTGCTGGGCCTCAACTCGATCTCCGACGGATACAACGTCGTCATCGCCTCCCGCGCCGTGGGCTTCGAGGCGCAGCTGCGGGAACGCGGCTACAACCCCATCGGCGTCGACCTCTCCGAGTTGCTGCTCGGCGGCGGCGGCGTGAAGTGCTGCACGCTGGAGCTGCGGCGATGAGCGCCGGGCTCGGGCCGGGCGTGGGTGTCAGCGCACCTGCCGCGGCCACTGCTGGCCCCACCGGTTCGGCTGCCGCACCTTCAACGAGCCAGCACTCAGCAGGCATCCACGCGGCATCCCGTACCGACGCGCGGCCCCCGGCAGAAACGTTCGGCGACCCGCTCACCGATGCGGCGATCGCCCGCGAAGAGGCGCACGCCGCGCACAACTATCACCCGCTGCCCGTCGTCGTCGAGTCGGGTGAGGGGGCGTGGGTCACTGCCGTCGACGGCCGACGGTACCTCGACTGCCTCGCCGCCTACTCGGCCGTGAACTTCGGCCACTCGAACCCCGTTCTGCTCGATGCCGCGCGCGCTCAGCTCGATCGCATCACCCTGACCTCGCGCGCCTTCCACAACGACCAGCTCGGCCCGTTCGTCGAGGCGCTCGCCGCCCTCTGCGGCAAAGACATGGTGCTGCCCATGAACACCGGTGCCGAGGCGGTCGAATCCGGCCTCAAGGTCGCACGCGCGTGGGGCTATCGCGTGAAAGGTGTTGCCGATGGGCTGGCGAACATCATCGTGGCCGACGGCAACTTCCACGGTCGAACGATCTCTATCGTCAGCTTCTCCGACGACCCCATCGCGCGCGACGGCTTCGGCCCGTTCACGCCCGGATTCCGCTCGGTGCCCTACGGCGACGCTTCGGCACTCGCCGCTGCGATCGACGAGAACACCGTCGCGGTGCTGCTCGAGCCCATCCAGGGCGAGGCCGGCATCATCGTTCCGCCCGCTTCGTACCTGCCACGTGTTCGCGAGATCTGCACTTCGCAGAACGTGCTCATGATCGCCGACGAGATCCAGTCGGGACTCGGCCGCACCGGGGCAACGTTCGCCTGCGACCTGGTCGGCGTCATCCCCGATCTCTACCTGCTCGGCAAGGCTCTCGGCGGCGGAATCGTTCCGGTCTCCGCGGTCGTCGGCAACACCGACGTTCTCGGCGTGCTGCGCCCCGGCGAACACGGCTCGACGTTCGGTGGCAACCCGCTCGCCGCCGCCGTCGGCCGCGCGGTGGTCGATCTCTTGGCGACCGGCGAGTACCAAGAGCGAGCGGATGCCCTGGGCCAGCGCCTCACAGCGCGCCTGACGGCGCTTCTCGGTCGCGGGGTCGTCGCCGTGCGTACAGCGGGCCTCTGGGCCGGAATCGATATCGATCCCTCTCTTGCTTCGGGCCGGGAGGTCTGCGAGCTACTGATGCAGCGCGGCGTTCTGGCCAAAGACACTCACGGTTCGACCATCCGGCTCGCCCCGCCCCTCGTCATCACGCCCGAAGACCTCGACTGGGCCGTCACCCAGCTCGAGGCGGTTCTGGCCGACCTCCGCGCCTAGGGCCGGCCTGCGCGCCTGACTCGGCCGGCCTGCGCGCCCAGCTCGAGGCGGTTCTGTCCGACCTGCGCGCCTGACCCGGCCGGCCTGCGCGCCCAGCCCTGCTGATGTGCACGCCTTGCCGTGCTGGTCTGCGCGGGTAGCCCGCTGCGGTTGTTTCGAAGTGCACTGAGCGACACGAGAGGGCGGTGTCGGTTGCGCAAATGCACCTCGAATCCCGGCTGGAGGTGCTTTCGCGCACCATCGACGCCGCCGCGCCGAACGGGGCCGGGTGCACCGCCGGCGTGGACAAAGCGGCGACCGCGCACCCCAGTCGGGGTCGGCTAAGCGACCGCGCTCGTCGCTTTCAGCGCTGGTAGGGGCAGCTAGCTCACCCCGAGCATCCAGTCGCACGGTGCGCCGCGGCGGCGGCGACGCACAAGTGGATACAGGGCGGCGCACACAACGGGTTCGGCTGAAAGCGGCGACCGCGCTCGTCGCTTTCAGCGTTGGTAGCGGCAGCTGGCTCACCCCGAGCATCCAGTCGCACTGTGCGCCGCAGAGGCGGCGGCGCACAAAACGGTACAGTACGCATGTGAGCAATGTAGACACGGGGGTTCAGGTCAGCCAAGAGCGGCCTGAGGGTAGCGGCAAGACGTTCTTCGGGCAGCCTCGGCAGCTCGCGAACATCTTCGGCGTGGAGATGTGGGAGAGGTTCTCGTTCTACGGAATGCAGGGCATCCTGCTTCTGTACTTGTTCTACCCTGCCGCGCAGGGCGGCCTCGGCATACCGAAAGACACCGCCGCGGGCATCGTGGGCGCCTACGGCGGCGCGGTGTACCTCTCGACGATTCTCGGCGCGTGGCTCGCCGACCGCATTCTCGGATCAGAGCGGGTGCTGTTCTTCAGTGCCGTACTCATTATGATCGGCCACATTGCGCTCGCCGCCTTGCCCGGCGGCGTGGGTGTCGCGGTGGGGCTGGTCGCCATCGCCATCGGCAGCGGTGGTCTGAAGGCGAACGCCACCTCGATCGTCGGCACGCTTTACACAGCGGATGATCCGCGGCGCGACGCCGGGTTCTCGATCTTCTACTTGGGAATCAACCTGGGGGCGTTCGTCGGGCCGCTGTTGACCGGGCTCGTTCAGACCACCATCGGCTTTCACGCCGGCTTCGCGCTCGCAGCGATCGGTATGGCCATCGGGCTCGTTCAGTACAGCATCGGGCGCAAGAACCTGCCGAAGGTCGCGAGCATTGTGCCGAACCCGTTGCCGTCGAACCGGCGCACGCGCGCCATCGTGGTTGGCCTCATCGGCGTGGTCATCATCGCGATCGCTGTTGCGACCGGGCTGCTGAACGTGTCGAATCTGGTGACGGTCGTCATCGCCGTGACACTGATTGCCGCGATTGCGTACTTCGCGATCATCCTGCGCAGCTCTCGCATTACGAAGACCGAGCGCAGTCGTGTGCTGGCTTTCATTCCGCTGTTCATTGCGAGCGTGGCCTTCTGGTCGCTGTATCAGCAGCAGTTCACGGTTGTCACGTTGTACTCCGACAGTCAGCTGAACCGCGACCTGTTCGGCTGGCAGATGCCGGTGTCGTGGGTGCAGTCGATCAATCCGATTTTCGTGATCATTCTCTCGGGCGTGTTCGCCGCTATCTGGACCAAGCTGGGCAAGCGGCAGCCGGTGACCCCGCTGAAGTTCGCCGCCGCGACAGTCATCATGGGTATCGCGTTTCTGCTGTTTCTGCCGTTCGCGAACGGCGCCGACGATTCGACGCCCTTGCTCGCTCTGGTGGGGATACTGCTGGTGTTCACGATTGCCGAGCTGTTGCTCTCGCCGGTGGGGTTGTCGATCTCAACCAAACTCGCCCCCGAGATCTATCGAACGCAAATGGTGGCATTGTTCTTCTTGTCGGTTGCACTGGGTACGGCCATTTCAGGGCAGCTCGCTGCGTATTACGACCCGAACAATCAGGTGCCGTATTTCAGCATTCTGGGCGGCATCGCCATTCTCATCGGCCTGTTGCTCGCGGCGATCACGCCCTTCGTTCGGCGCCTCATGGCGGGCGTGCGGTAGCGCGGCGTCGAGTCCTGTTCCCCGCATGCCGCGGGAGGTGGCCGGGTGGCGCGTGGTGGCGATGGCGTGGTGGCCGGGTGGCGCCAGCGAGCTGCTGGGCGGTGCGGGGTGTTCGAGTGTGGAGACCTTGAGGTGCGGGGCGGGGCGAGGGTGAGCGGCACGGGCATCCGGTGCATTCGGCGCTTAGGCTGAAGGCATGCGCCAGAAGAAACCCGTCGGCACCGTGGCGCCCGCCATCGAGTTCGTCGAGCCCGCCGCCGAGCGGCTGAGCGCCGGCAACGCAGAAGAACTGGTCAGCGGCGACTACCGCGAGGGCGAGCTGTTCGCGTCGGCCGACCTGACTGAGTTCGACCTGGACGGGTGCTCGTTTCTCGAATGCCGCTTCGACGCCATCACTCTGACCGATGCCGAGTTGCGCGGCAGCCGCTTCATTGAGACCGTGTTCGCTGCGCCGTTCGCGCACAGCCTGAAGGCGGCCCGCACCACCTGGCGCGACGTACGCATCGAGAACCCACGCTGGGGGTCGGCCGAACTCTTCGACAGCCAGCTGGAATCGGTTCAGCTGCGGGGCGGCAAGATCGACTACCTCAATCTGCGCGGATCCCGCCTGACCAACGTGATCGTCGAGGAGTGCTTCATCGGCGACCTCGACCTCGGCGGTTTCACGGGCGACCGCGTCGCATTCGTGAACTGCCGCATTTCGACGCTCGATGTGACCCGGGCGACCTGCCTCAACGTCGACCTGCGCAGCTCGGAGTTCGCGACCATCCACGGCATCGCGGGCCTCGCCGGCGCGACCATCGACGACGCGCAGCTGTCGCTGCTCGCGCCCGTGCTCGCCGAGCACCTCGGGTTGCGCGTCGAACCCTGATCCGCGCTCCCCCCCTCTCCCCCACCCCGGTGGCGCTCCATTTTGCGAAGAAGCACGTCATCCGCGATCTTTAGGTGCTTCTGCGCAAAATCGGCGGCGGATCCCTCCGCTCAGGGCGCGAGCCGAGGTGTGGCGGATGCTCGAGCATCCGTTTTCTGCGAACACCTCGTGTATCCGCTCCTTGTGTCGACGACTATTTGACGTGAGATAGTTGGTGAGACACAATAGTTGTGTGAGCACAAGTATTCGACTGAACAAGACCGCGTCTGGACCGGTAACCGGGCGGCGGCAGACCTCGAGGGGCCTCGTGCTCGCGATCTGCTGCATGAGCCTGTTCATCGTGTCGATGGATGGCACCGTGGTCAACGTGGCGCTGCCTTCCATTCGTGCCGACTTCGGTGCGACGGTGGCCGACCTGCAGTGGGTCGTCGATGCTTACTCCCTGACGATCGCCAGCATTCTGCTCCTATCGGGTTCGATGGGAGATCGGCTGGGTCGGCGCCGCGTATTCCAGCTGGGCCTGGTGGTCTTCAGCATCGGGTCGCTGCTGTGCAGTGTGGCTCCGAGCATCGGGTTTCTGATTTTCGCTCGCGTGATTCAGGGCCTCGGTGGGTCGATGCTGAATCCGGTTGCCATGTCGATCATCACGAACACGTTCACAGTGCCGAAAGAGCGGGCTCGCGCAGTTGGCGTATGGGGCGCGGTCATCGGTGTGTCGATGGCGTTCGGCCCGCTCGTCGGCGGGGCGCTCACCGAAACCGTGGGGTGGCGTTCGGTGTTCTGGGTGAATGTGCCGATCGGCATTGCGGCGATCATCCTCTGCGCCGTCTTCGTGCCGGAATCGCGTGCAGCCAAGACGCGGCGATTCGATGCACTCGGGCAGGTCTTCGTGATCGTGGCGCTGGTTTCGCTGGTGTTCGGCTTGATCGAAGCGCCGCGGCTCGGCTGGGGTTCACCGCAGATCATCGGGCTCTTTGTTCTCAGCGCGGTTGCCGTTCTGCTGTTCATCCGGCACGAACGCCGCATTAGAGAACCCCTGATCGATGTGCGGTTCTTTCGCAGCTTTCCGTTCAGCGCGGCGACCATCACCGCGCTCTGCGGCTTCGCGGCCTACGGTGCGTTTCTGTTCGTGAACGCCCTGTACCTGCAGGATGTTCGTGGCCTGAGCGCCTTCGATACCGGCTTCTATATGCTGCCTCTCGCTCTCGCCACGCTCGTGGCTTCGCTCATCTCAGGGCGCCTTGTCGGGCGCTTCGGCACCCGGCCTTCGCTGATCGTGGCCGGAACTCTGATAGCGGCGAGCGCGTTTTCGATGACGTTCTTGACCGCTACGACCCCGACCTACATGCTGGTGATCTCCTACGTGTTGTTCGGTATCGGGTTCGGGGCGATCAACGCGCCCATCACTGCCACCGCTGTGTCGGGAATGCCCCTGTCGCAAGCGGGAGTGGCGGCGGGGGTCGCATCGACCAGCCGGCAGACGGGTGCGGCAATCGGCGTGGCGCTCGCCGGCACGGTGACCGGCGCCGGAGCGATGGCGATCATCGGGCCGTCGTTCGCGATCGCGACCCATGCGCTCTGGTACATCAGTATCGGCTGCGGGATTGTGATCGTGGTGCTCGGCATCATGGCGAGCACGCCGTGGGCGCATCGCACCACCGCGAGCATCGGGCACCTGCTCGAGGAGCCGGCTGTGGCAGCGGCGGCAGCTGTAGCTGCAGAGACGGCGCTGGCTTCGTCGGCGTCGCGTGCGGGGACGGCGGCGCGTGCAGAACCGGCGTCGCGTGTGGGAACGGCGGCGCCTGCAGGAACGGCTGCGGCGTCGGCAGGTTCGACAGCGGCCATGACATCGGCCGCGGCCGACCTCGATGGCCGGGCCGATGGCCGCACGGACGGCCCCACGGATGCCCGGGCCGATGGCCAGCTCGTGATGCGCAACTCGGCGCAGCCGGAAATGCCGCTGTCTGCGGTACATTCGACGCGAGCGAGCGATGATGGGAGCACTCGATGACCGAGCAAGCTGACGAAGTGTGGGCGGCCTACATGGCCCTCGCAACGCACAATCTGGGCGCTTGGCGGCGTGCGCTGGCCGAAGAGCTGGGCATGCCATTCGGTCGGGTGCGGGTGCTGCGCCGGCTCGCCGAGCGGTCGATGGGCATGAAAGAGCTGGCCGAAGCGGCCCTGGTCGACGCGCCTGCGGCCACGGTGGCCGTCAACGATCTTGAACGTCGCGGCCTGGTCGAGCGCCTCGTCGACCCCGAGAACCGTCGGTCGAAAACGGTATCGTTGACGCCCGCCGGCCGAGAAGCCTGCGCACGCGTCGAACGAATTCGCCCGGCCGCACCCGCCGAGTTCGCGGCCCTCGACGCGCCAGACCTCGAGGCTCTCGCGGGCATCCTCGCCCGGGTGGCCGAGGCGTCGACTGCCGCGTCAGCAGGCGAGCGTTACGCGCCGAGCCCGCCCACGACCTCGAACCCGACGTTACTGAAGTCTCCGGTGAGCATGGGCAGAGCATCCTGAATCGACGCCTTCACCGACTCGAGCTGTAACGACGCTGTGTGGGCCTCGGCGCTCACCCAGAGTTCGTTCACGTAGACGAGGTCTGGCTGGGTGTCGTTGATTCCGACGAGGTAGCTGAGACAGCCGAGCTCGGCGAGGGCCGACTGGTCGGCCAGCAACAGGGCGATCACGTCGTCGCGCCGGCCGGGCTGGGCGCGCATGGTTCCGGCGAAGGCAAAGGTCATGCACTCAAGAATGCCCCGTCGGCGGCCGAAATGGGTAGCGTTGAACTCATGAAAGCGATGATCTTCGACACGTACGGCGGCCCCGAAGTTCTGCACGAGAGTGAGCTGCCGGTGCCGACGCCGAAGCCCGGCGAGGTGTTGGTGCGGGTGCGGCTGGCGGCGGTGAACCCGTACGACCTGAAGTTGCGGTCGGGGGCGATGCAGCAGAACGTGCACCCGACGTTTCCGGTGATTTCGGGCAGCGAGCTGGCGGGCGTGGTGGAGGCGATCGGGCCGGCCGCAGATGCGGCATCAGGCACTCATTCTCGTGGTGAGCAGGGTACGGCTCGGGATGCTGCGCCCAGCAGTACCGCGGCCGGGCACGGTGACGCTGCAGAAGCCGACGCCGTCGCCGCCGCTCCCACATTGGCCGTGGGCGACCCGGTTTTCGGTTGGGCGTCGAGCGGGTCGTACGCCGAATTCGCCCGAGCGCGCGTGACGTCGGTGCTGCGCAAACCCGCCGATCTGCACTGGGATACGGCCGCTTCGCTCGTGGTCGCGGGGGCCACGGCCATCCGGTGTCTGGCCCAACTGAACGTGAAGCCGGGCGAGACCCTGTTGGTGCACGGCGGCGCTGGCTCAGTCGGGGCGGCGGCAGTGCAGATCGCCGTACCCGACCGAGTGACCGTCATCGCGACCTGCAGCGAACGCGACGCCGAAGCGGTGCGCGAACTCGGCGCCCACCCGGTGCGGTACGGCGAAGGCGTCTTCGAACGGGTGCGCGAGCTCGCCCCCGACGGGGTCGATGCGGTCTTCGACACCTCAGGCGCCGGCGTGCTGCCGGGTTCGATCGAGATCGCGGGCGGACCCTCTCGGGTGCTCACCATCGCCGACCCTGCCGCTTTTGAGCTGGGCGTGACCTTCTCTGCGGGCGGCTCGAGCGAGCAGACTCCGGATGTTCTGCAGAAGATCGCCGAGCTGGCACTGTCAGGCGTGCTTGTCGCTCCGCCCGCGCGGCACTTCCCGCTCGCCGACGCGGCCGCCGCGCATACCGCGCTCGGCGCCGGTGGTTTTCGGGGCAAGACCCTGCTTGACGTGTAACGCGTCGCGCGCTCGCGTTTGAGCCGCCAAATATGACGCGTCAGATCACGTCGATTTGCAAAGGCGACGATTCATCAGGTATGGTACTGATCTAGAAGTAGAGTTATTGTCACTTCTTATCTGCTCGAAGGCCCTGGGGGAGGGCCGCATGTAGGCTTCGGCCAGTCGGGGTTCGGTCGATGCTGACCTATCGTTCTGTCGTTTCAAGCGTCTTGTCGATCGTGGTCACAGCGGGCCTGGTCGCCGGATTGACAGGTCCGGTACACGCGGCTGATGATCCGACAGCGTCGCCGGCCGTATCCGCGCCCGAAGCGCCCCTCGAGCAGTCCGATACTCCCGTGCTGCCCGAAGCGACCGTTCCGACGGCTCCTGCAATAGACATTCCATCTGATGCCGGCTCCGCGACGCCGACGCCGACACCGACACCGACGCCGACACCGACACCGACACCGACATCGACTCCGAGTGCGACCTCGCCAGCGAATAATCCGACGACGCCCGAGAGCTTGCCCGCTTTCGATCCCACCGGCAAGCCAGTGATCGCGCAAGACGAGTTCTCGCAGACCTACGCCGGCCCTGGCGGAACCACAGTCGCATCGGTTTCAGCGACGCCGATCAACGTTCAGGATGACTCGGGCGCGTGGGTGCCAATTCAGACTGATCTCCAGACGACAGGGCCGATGTCGTGGCTGGGTCAGGGCGGGGCGGAGGTCGCATTGCACCCGCTGCATCCGGAGTTCTCGCAATACGCGTCGGATCATGACGTGCTGACGATGACGAAAGGCGGCAACACGATCGGCTTCACCTTGCGTGGTGCCGCGCAGTCCGTGTTGCAGCGAGATTTGGCGCCCTGGGCCGACACGAAAAACCAACTCGAATACGACGACGTCTTCGCGAGCACCGATCTGGTTTACGGTGTCACCGAGGCCGGGGTCTCGGAGGTGTTACGCCTGAACGATCGGGCCGCAGGCACCCCCACTTTCACGTGGGAGGTCGACGCGCCGGGTCTGACGGGGGCCCAGGACTCTGACGGCGGGATCACGTTCACAGACGGTTCGGGCGCGAGCGCATTCTCGATTCCGACCCCGTCGATGTGGGATTCCTCGGGCCAGAACGGCGTCGCCGATTCCGCTGCCGGGCCCGTGCACATGACGCTGCTTCAGGAAAACGGTCGCTACCTCGTCACGATTACCCCCGATGCGGCGTGGGTGAGCGACCCGGCCCGGGTCTACCCGATCAGTGTCGACCCGGCAACAGGGTCGAGTGATAACGACGCGGAGGTGTCGTACCGCAGCGCCGACGGAGTGAACGTCAATCTCACGAACACGAACGCCGGTGTCTGGGCGGGCAACTCCAACGGCAACGGTGACTGGCGCACCCTCGTGCACTACAACTACGAGCAGTTCTTCGGCAAGCAGATTCTGCAGGCGCAGATCGCAACGACCGCAGTCAACCCGGCCTATAGCGAGGATCCCCACACCGTGAATGTCAGTGACATCACATGCGCTGGGTTCGGGTGCCCAGGAGACACGCTCGGGAGCATGCAGGTGAGCAACAGCGCAAGCGTGAGCACCGACCCGCTCGACAAACGTCTGGAGAACAAGATCGCCGACTGGGTTCGGGCCGGCGGCGCTGGCTGGCAACTCATGCTCACGGGTGACGAGACGCCAGGTCAATTCACGCTGAAGGTCATGCAGACGCGCTTGTACGTCTGGTACGTCGACTACCCGGCGACCGGAAATTCCCCGACACCAGCGTCGGGGTCGACGAACGTCGACTTCACTCCGACATTGCAGGTCGGAGGTGCGTACGCGCCGGAGGGTCTACCGCTGAATCACTTGTTCCGTTTGAGTGCCAACCCGAACCCTGACGTGAACACGATCTTCGACTCTGGATGGCAGGGCACATCCGACACCGTGACGGTGCCCGCTGGCAGGCTGGCGCCGAACACGACCTACTACTGGCGGGAGTGGGTGTACGACGGGTACTTCAATGAGTATCCGGCTTATCCGGTCTGGCCGAGCAGCAACGTCTTCAGCTTCACCACGAATAATCCGGCGGTGACGAGTCAGGCGACGGCGTCGCCGGTGGACAAGGCCGTTGTTTCGACCACAACGCCGACGTTCACGGTGGGTGCGACGACGCATCCGAATGGGCTGGCGTTCACGTACGATTTCCGCATTGCGACCGGCAGCGATGCTGTGACGGGTGCAGTGCTCGACTCCGGTTGGCAGCTGGGTACGTCGTTCAGGCCGACGGATGCGACGCAGTTGAAAGACGGGAGCACGTACTCCTGGTCGGTGCTGACGAAAGACAGCAGCGGCACGTATGGGCCGTCGTGGGTGAACACGTTCACAGTGAACAAGCGGCTCGGAACCGGCGGGCCGTCACCGACCGACACCGCCGGGCCGGTGTCGGTGAATCTCGCGACGGGTAACGTGTCGATGCAATTCACCTCCCCGACCGTCTCGACGGTGGGCGGGCCGATGGGGATGTCGTTCTCGTACAACTCGCAAGCCCCCTCGAACGCCGGCTTGAACGCGACGTATTTCAACGCGCAACCGCCGGGCGCAGCGGCTCCGAATTTCTCGATCGGCGCGGTGCCTTCGGTGATGAGCCGGGTCGATTCGCAGATCAACTTCGACTGGGGTGTCGGATCACCCTCTGCTGGCGTAGATGCCGACCGCTTCATGGCGGAATGGAAAGGGTTCATCCGCTCGCCTGACGCGGCGGCTACTTCGTACCAGTTCGGCTGGTCACGAGACGACGGCATGGTCGCCTACGTCGGCGGCACGAAGATCATCGACCAATGGAGCACTGCCGCGAATACCGGGTGGGGAACCGCAGCGAACCTCACCACCACGCCGGTCCCGATCGATGTGCAGTACTACGAGAACGACGGCGGTGCATCGGCGAAACTGATGTACCGGCCGAACGGCAGCACCGGCCCCGGCTGGCCGGTGCCGGCGAGCTGGTTCACCCGAACAGTGGCGACCCTGCCGACGGGCTGGGCGAGTTCGACTCCTGTCGCCGGGCCGAACGGATTCTATTCCAGCGCACAGGTCAACGAGGGTTCGATCGTTCTGACCGATGCGTCAGGCGCGACTCACACCTACAAGAAATCCGTCACCAGCCCGGGTACATATACGCCCCCACCCGGCGAGGGCGGGATACTTGCGCTCGACGGCAGTGGCGGCGTCAGCCTTACTGACGAAGCGGGCACGACGTACCTGTTCGACAAAGACGGGAAAGTGGGCCAGGTCTCAAGCCCTCAAGAAGCATTGAAGCCGGCAGCGCCGGTGACCACGTACCGGCCTGACACCGGGGCTATCGATACGATCAGCGACCGGCTCTCGGCGAACACGTCGGGTGGCTACGACCGGCAGGTGAAATTCATCTACACCACTGATACCCCCGCAAGTGTCGGCATGGCAGCGGCGGATCAGATCTCGGGCAGGGTCTGTAAGACAGATCCTAAAACGTTCTCTCCCGCTGCAGCGCAGATCACCGGGCCGCTGTTGTGCCGCATCATCTACCCCGGTCACGTCGCCGGCGCCACCGATATGACCGACCTGTCGTACGACACCAACGGATACCTGGTGCGCATCACGAACCCGGGCAACGCACAGACCTCGTTCTCGTACTCTCCGACCGGCCAGGTGACCCTAGTGCGTAACTCGCTCGGCAACGACTGGCTGCTCGCCGACGGCACGCGCACCGACGCGGCCGCGAACCGCACCGACATCGTCTACGACACAGCAGGCCGGGCGACCCGAGTCTCACTTCCCGCCCCAGACGGGGTGACCACGGCTAATAAGCCCTCGAAGAAATACACCTACGCCACGACACCGATCGCCGCCGCACCCGGCGTGACCCCAGCTGACGGCAGCACCGACGTCGACCTCGTCGACTACACCACCGGCGTCGCGCTGGCGAACACCACGGGCACCGCGGGGCATGCACAGATCGTCACCTTCGATGCGAACATGCGCACCACGAGCACCACATCCCCGTCGGGCCTGACGGCCTCAACGGTATGGAACGACAGAGACCAAACCCTTTCCGTCACCACTGCGCAGGGCCTGGAGAGCACAACCTTGTACGACACCCGGAATCGAGCCACCGACAGCTACGGGCCCGCTGCGACGAGCTGCTTCGCCACTGGAACCTACACACCGACGACGGCGTGCGCGAGCACGACGGCGCACACGCACACCGGTTACGACGAAGGCCTGAACGGGCTGAACGTCGCCTACTACCCCAACGCCACCATGACCGGAGTGCCGGAGGCCTACAGCCTCGGAGTCGGTGTTGCGGCCGGCGATGTGAAACGCACATGGGACACCACCGCACCTGTGACGGGAATACCCGCGGCAACCTGGTCGGCACGGCTCACGGGAACAATTACGTTCCCCGCGGCAGGCAACTACACCTTCCGCACCCTTGCGGATGACGGCACCAAGGTGTTGATCGACAACATCCTGAAGATCGACGACAACATCTACTCTGCCGCGCACTGGTCGCCGTCAAGCCTCGCCGTGACCGTCACGGCAGGGCAAACCCTCCCGATCCGCATCGACTACGTCAACGCAGCCGGCCCGGGAGCCCAACTCGAACTCTGGTGGACACCGCCCGGCGGCGGCGCAATCGTCGTACCCGGTGCGCAACTCAAACCCGACTATGGGCTCGCGACCAGCAGCAAGACAGATGACGCCGCTCCGACCGGGATCACGGGCATCAGCAGCACTCAAGTGCCGGCGCGCAGCACCAGCACAAACTACGGAACCTCGCCATGGCTGGGGATGGCCGCGTCGACCGCTGTCGATCCATCCGGGCTGAACCTCACCACCCAAACCACCTATGAAACCGCGGCATCCGGATACCAGCGTCGCACCTCGACGAAGCTTCCCGCCGCCGTCTCGTCGGGCGCAGCAAACGCCGCAACTCAATACCAGTACTACTCGAACACCGACGGTTACGACGTCTCCTTCTCGTACACCACGCCCGTGTGCGGGGTGCCGTTGGGCACACCACAATACGGAATGCTTCGAAAGACACTCTCGCCCACCCCGGGAACCGGGGCGGCGATCTCGACCTGGTACATCTATGACGCCCTCGGCCGGGTCGCCGGCACGACCAACGACTCGACCACGTGGATCTGCACCAGCTACGACTCCCGTAGCCGCATCGCTCAGATAACTTATCCAGCATTCGGTGCGCAGACGGTCGTTCGCACCGTCACGACCAGCTACGCAGTAAGCGGCAACCCTCTCGCAGGATCTGTCAATGACAGCACGATCAGTGCGACGACCACGAACGCGGGAAAGATCAGCACCTCGATCGATCTCCTCGGCCGATCCGTGTCGTACACGGATGTGTGGAACACCGTCACGACACCCACCTACAACGTGCTCGGGCAGATTACGAAGTCGGTCACAGCGGCGAACGCGGCCGCTGCAACGACGACGGAAGAATTCACCTACGACGCCGAAGGCAGGGTGACGCAGCAGAAAGACAACGGCAACGTCATCGCGACTCCGACCTACGGCACCGCCGCCGACGTGAACAAAGGCCAGCTCACGGCGGTCAACTACCCCGCTGGGACCGGAAACACAGGAAACGGGTCATCCCTCACCATCACACGAGACGCCACTACCGGTGCAACCAAGGCGATGGGGTTGTCCTTCCCCGGCGGTCAGCCCGGAATCACCGACTCCGTGATCCGTTCCCAGTCGGGCCGGATCAT
Source organism: Subtercola sp. (assembly GCA_025463745.1). GTDB lineage: Bacteria > Actinomycetota > Actinomycetes > Actinomycetales > Microbacteriaceae > Subtercola. The sequence continues at coordinate 4,518 of JAODBB010000117.1, read as the reverse complement.
CCGAGACAGCACCAAAGACGGCACTGGCGCGGTACAAGACTCGACCTATAGCTACGATTCTGCCGGCCGACTGATCACCGCGCTCATCCCCGGCCACACCCTCAGCTACGCCTACTCTGCCACTGGCGGATGCGGAGTGAACCCCACAGCTGGGATGGACGGCAACCGCACCTCGGCGACCGATGTCGCTGGTGCCGTAACGACGACCACCGCGTACTGCTACGACAACGCCGACCGGCTCACCTCCACCTCCGTCACCACGCCGGTCACCGACGCAAATTCGGTGAACACGGGCCTCGCCGCCGCGCAGTTGACGTACGACGCGCACGGCAACACCACGAAGCTCTCAGATCAGATTCTCGGCTACGACGTGTTGAACCGGCATCTGACCACGAACCTCACGTCGGGAACGACGATCACGTACGCGCGTGATGCGACGGATCGGGTGATCTCTCGCAGAACGTTCGTGCCCGGTACCGGCCCGGGTACGGGAACCTCGACTGTGTACTATCTCTATGGTGCGGGCGGGTCGCCGATCATGGTGAAAGACGGCGGCAGTGCGCCGTCGCGAATGGTTGCGCTGCCTGGCGGTGTGAGCGTGGTGATCCCGCCGGCCGGCGATCAGAGCTGGTCGTATCCGAACATCCACGGCGACACCCTCGTCACCGCGAACCAGACGGGCACCCGCTCGGTCGAGTATCGGTACGACCCGTTCGGGCAAGCGATTACGGCGTCTGGCGTCATCGGCACGGCGGCAGCTGACGACACCGTCGCGGCGAACTTGCCCGGCACCGCTGACTACGGTTGGCTCGGCAGCAACGACAAGCTCTACGAGCACGAAGGCTCCATCGCGACGATCGAGATGGGCGCCGCCCAATACGTTCCAGCGCTAGGCCGTTTCCTCGGAGTCGACGCCGTCGAGGGCGGCAACTCGAACTCGTACAACTACCCCAACGACCCCATCAACAAATTCGACCTCACAGGCAACATGCAAGACTGCGGAAACTGCGCTCACGGCAGCTACGCGGCAGCGCGCCCAGGTTCTGTGTACAGCTACAGCTACAACTACGTGTCCCAGATAACCGTCGGCAATCGGGGACGCTATACGCCGCAAACAGCAATGGACGTGTTTAGAGCGAACGCGACCGACATCTTTCCCTTCAAAGTTTCGGGTTCGTTTTCCAATGGCGCATTTGTAAGGCTCATCAACGCGGCTCCGGTGGACGGGAATGGAGTGGTGAAACTATCCATAACCAGCACAAGTGTCACCTTCACTGTGCTCAGCAACGGTTACTTTGATGGTCCCGGGTCCACAGTATCGTTCTCGACGTTTGAGCAGGACGGCGAGATATGGATGCGGCACCAGGCAAGCGGAATCAATGCAAGTCTCGGCGTTGCACTGGCGGCACCCCTTTTTGGCCGCGAGACATGGGACAGTCAAGACGACAACTTCTCCCAAGCCCTAGACAGAGCAGGGCGGTAACAGATTTGAAATCGTTGATTCCTCGGGCTGGTTGGAAAATGGCGCGGTACTCCGTGCTTTCGAGCGTCGGACTCGTTTCGGTCGTGGCGTTCGCGAACGTCATTTCCTTATCTTCCCCTGACAATTTCAAGCTCTACGTCGAATATGCCTTGACCTTCGCGGCTATTTGCGCCCCGATAGGAGGTATCTCAGGCGTCATGGCTGGTCTCGCTGTCCTCGTTCCACTTCGGCCCCGTAAGCGTCGACCCGATGGCAGCAATTGGGATCCGCTCAAAGTGGGAGTCTGGCTAGTTGTCGGATCACTGCCGGGCATTGTATTCGGACTTTGGTTTTCGACTATTTTCGCTCTGGATAGCACTGCAATGGTCGCGCGCGTCTGGTGGCAATTGGCGTTGGCGGTTTTAGTGCTGGCAGCGTGTGGCAGCCTCTACTTCAGGTCGCTCGCAAGGAATCATGAGAATCGGCGCTGACAGGAACTACGCATTCTCGGTGGGGGAAGCCACCGGGAATGCGCCTGTGCCCGTGAAGCGCCACTCGATGACATGGGTCATTCTCTTCGTGTCGTTCACTGGAGGTCTGGCCGGGATAGCAAATTCTCTGATCGTTGCTTACGTTCTCGGCTCGATTGCCTACCTCGCGTTCGGTGTTCTACTCGAGTGCGCTGTAGGTTTTGTCTTCGGCCTGGTTGCCGGATTGCTGGGAGCTGGTTTCGGGAAGGTTCGCAAGCTGGCGACGGTTCGGGGTAACGCCCTCATCAAGTCGGTTTCCGTCGTCAGTGGCACTGCGGCCTTCGGCGTTCTATGGTGGTTCTCCGCTTTGACCTTCATCCCCGCGGTGCAGCCGGCATGCATGGCTGTCGGGCTGTGCAGCGCATTCTTGCTCGCCACCGTCTTTTGGGTGGCTTGGCCAAGAAGTGGGCGCGATGAGGCCTCATGAGCGGGCCGCGTGCTTGATGCGCTCGAGCCTTTTTGCCCAGGGGGTGCCGTCGGTACCGTGGTGCGTGCAATGTCCCGTCTGATGCTCCCTGGTCGGACTGCCTACCAGCCATCGAAACCCGTCCGGACATTTGGCCGTTCCGCGCTGGTCTTGTTCGCCGTTGCGGGCGCGTCAATCTTGATCGGCTTGCAAGGATCGACTCCGGGCATCTTCTTCATCGCTGGCTCTGTCTTGCTGGGAGCCTGTTGCGGCTTCGCGGCAGTGATGATGAACGCAGCCTTGGTCAACTGGGTTGCGCTCGAGAATCGATACGGATACACGACGCTCCCCAACCAAGAACTTCGGATAGAAGAATTGGATCCGGCATCTGGGCGCACGATCCGTGCGGCGAACGAGCCCTTTTCTGAGTGGAAAGAGCCGAAAAGAAAGGATCGAGTCTAGCTTTGATTTGTCAGCGAACAATCAATCGGACGAACCCCAGCCTCCGGTGAATTACAAAGTACGGCGAACTCGAGCCGAATACCTTGTCGCTGTGCTCGGCATCGTAGCCGCGCTTGTCGCGACATTAATCAAGACCAACGTATTGTGACTCATCCTCTAACAAGCGGCTGGGGTCCAAGTCTGGTGCAGATCGTGGGCGAGCTCTGTCATACTAAAGTGATGAAAACTCAACTAAGATGCGCCGCTACGTTCGATGACGAAGGCTATGTGACGGCGACGGATCGTCAGCCAGTTCGCGGCACTTCGGCGTATCGGCTCCAGAATGAAGCAATTCGCGTTGGCCGCTATCTGTCAGCTGCTGTTGTCGTTGGCGTGGTCACTGGCATTTCCTCGGCCGGAATCATCTTTGTCTGGATGCCGCTCCAGATTGTTGCGAATCTGAAGGAATTCGAATAAGTATGGGGACTCGCATGGTTACGTTTGTTGGCGCGCTGGCCTTGCTCGCCAGTCTCGTGTTCAAGCTTCTCAGTTGACGGAAACATCGTGGGCATGGTGACGCAATGCGCGATGCGGGAGAGCTTCATAACAGAACAACAGTGGAAACATTCATGACAACCAGTGCGATCAGCCAGATTGTGGTTGGGGTCATCATCATCGTCGGGGCGGCGTTTCTGATCGTGTTTCGGCGGTCTGTCGCCTCCACCCTTTCAGAAATGCAGCGCTCTATGTACGGAAGCCTGGGAGAAAAGGTCGCAAAGAATATGACCCCAGGCCTCGTCATCGTGGGGGCGGTGGCGATGATGATTTTTGGAATGGGACTGATTGTTATGGGCCTTACGGGGTACGAATATTTGCCTCCCGCAAACAGCTCCGTGTCACTTGAGGACAGATCAGCTGACTCCTGGTCAGGGTCAGGGTCAGGGTCAGAGTCAGAGTCAGAGTCAGAGTCAGACGATCATACGGGGTGTTTCACAGTCGCCCGATCCCTGTCTAGAACACCCACGCATGATGTCATTGACAGTTGAAACGAGAGCATGCGTAGCGGATCGAATAGGCGATGGACCCGACTAATTCCATTGCTTCTGATTGCGGCGAGCGTCGTTGCGATCAGCCTATCGAGGGCATCCTCATTGAGATGGTTGGGCTTCTTCGGAGCCGGACTCCTGTCAGGATTGATCCTCTACTATGTGCTGCTTTGGGTGCTCTTCAGGAAAACCAAGAGACTTGATCGCGAAACACACCGGCTCCGGCCATCTGCCGAGAACATACCGGTCTGGGCATCCAACGATCTCAAGAACTCAATCCGCGCGATACGAGCAACACAAGCAGCCGGCCCGCTGCGAAAGATCGAGGACTTCATTGGGGTCAGCGTTACGGCAGAAAAACTTGAGCTCTGGCAGTGGAGTCACGGCCACGCCATCGTTCTGATCCGTGTTCCTTGGTCGTCTGTGACGAGGCTCGAGATGGGAAAATCAGTCCATTTCTCCACGGTTGATGACGCCATTCATCTTCAACTTGCCCTCGCTGGCTTGGGTCAAGTCCCCGGTGGTGGTGTAGCGGTGGTTCCTTCGGTTTAAGGGTTTAGGCGCTGAGTTGGAGGACTGTTTCCGTGGCCTCGCTTTCGGTGTTGGGGACGAGGGTGAGGCGGCTTTTGGCGA
>JAODBB010000112.1 GCA_025463745.1 Subtercola sp. | reverse complement strand
GTCGGCACCGTAGAGCGGCGCATCGGCAGCAAGATGGTAGCTCGCAACGGCTTGTGTCGCGGCAGGCTGATCGAACGGCATAAGGCCGGCGATGACCGCGTCGTACCGCGCCTCAGGCAAAGCGGTCACCGACTCAGCGCTGGGTGCCTCGTAGTCGTCGAGAGGAATCGGCGCTTGCGTCATCCCGAGCGACGGCGTGGTCGCCGCCGACGGCGCCTCGAACGCCGCACACGAACTGACGGAGAACGTGAGCACCACCACTACTCCTGCGACAACCGCGGCCCGGGCGAGGCGCCTCATGTCAGCCCGCGACGGTCGGCAGGTGGGTGCCTGGCGTCGTCGGCGTGGTGGTCGGCGTGGTCGTCGGTGGATTCGTCGGCGGCACGACCGCCGCCGCATCCACATGCAGCACGTAGGTTGCAGTGTCATCGGGGTCGACTCCGTTTGACGCCGTCAGCGCGATCGTGAAGTCTCCGGATTCCGTCGGCGTGCCCGTGATGACCCCATTCGCGAAAGTCAGCCCGTCAGGAAGCGCACCGCTGAGGCTGAAGGACATGGGCGACGTCGAGACTCCGCTCGCCGTGAAGGTGAAAGAGTACAAATCTCCCACTGTCGCAGCTGACGGCGGACCCGAGGTGATTGTCGGACTCACCGACTGCTGTATGACCGTGACAGTGCCCGGCTCGCTGTTCGTAACCCAGACAGTGTGGTTCGCGGAGTCGACCGCAACGGCTGAAGGCAGCGAACCGACGGCAAACGAGGTCGATACCGCCGGCGGCGACGTCTCGTCGATCACGCTGACGGTGTTACTGGCGGTATTCACAACGTAGGCCGTGTGGGTCTCTTCATCGACGGCGACGCCTTCAGGCTCGACCCCGACCACGAGGGCCGGCCCGACCGCCTCTCCAGACGTCGGGTCAAAGACGGTGACCGTCGCGTCGTTGCCATTCGCCACATAGGCGAGCCCTTTTCCCGAGTCGATTCCGATTGCTCTCGGGTCATTTAGGTCTAGCGCCGGCAATGCGGTAGAGGTCGTTCCGCCGCTTTCGATCACATCGACTTTGTGGACGTTGTTTGCAGCGACAAAAAGGCGCTGCGACTTCGAGTCGAAGGCAAGTGCGAGCGGGCCGCTATCGACGGGGACAACACGGATGAACGAACCGTCGAGCCCGCTCAGCGCGATGATCGCGTCAGACGCGTAGTTCGCCACGTAAATGATGTTCAGTGTGGAATCCCACGCGATCGCAGAGGTTTCGGTGTTCGTGCCGACCGACACCGGAGGGCGAGCCTCCACACCCGTCTTGCCGTTGAGGATCGAGACCGACGAGTCATCGTAGTTGCCGACGTAGACCAGATCGTCGGTCACGTCGACGGTGATCGATCGAGGCCCCGTGTTTTTCGTGCCGAAGTCATGCGGCGTGAGTTTGACGGTATTCAGTACCGCTCGGGTAGTCGCATCGATCATGGTCACCGTTCCGTCAGCGTAGTTCGCCACGAACATCGACGGATGATTACTCACAGGGCTCGGATTGGGGTCGAAGGCTATGGCGCTCGGCTCCGAGCCCACAGTAACCGGGGAGGCAGCCACGGGCGTGAAGTGGGAGATTGCTGCCGAAGCCGATGCGATCGACCCGAACGTGGCCAGGCTCACCACACCCGCGACGCAGGCGGCGCGAAAGAGATTGCCGCGAAAGAGATGAGCATCATTCAGAGTCATGTTAATAGAGTACCTGATTAATTCTCGTAATGACAAACCTTTGGGGAGACCGCCTGCCGGGATCGCCAGAACCCCTTGCGCGGCGGCCCCAGTTCGATCGTCGAGAATAGAGACAGTTCCATCGCTATAGCTGGCCACATACACATCGAACGAGATGAGGCCGGGGTACGACCGCGTCGTACCCCGCTTCGGGCCATGACGCCACCAACTCCGCATTCTGGCGCGTTCGACGCCATTGGTGCCTCGAACGCCGCACACGAGCTCATGGAGAACGTGAGCATCACCACTACTCCCGCGACAACCGCGGCCCGTGAGGCGCCTCATATCAGCCCGCGACGGTCGGCAGGTGGGCGCCGGTCGTCGTCGGCGTGGTGATGGGTGGCATAGTCGGCGGGTTGGTCGGCGGAATGACCGCCGCCGCGTCGACGTGAAGCGTGTACGTCACCGTCGCGTCAGGATCGACACCGTTCGACGCCGTCAGCGTGATCACGAAATCTCCTGCTGCCGTGGGGGTTCCTGCAAGCACGCCGTTCGTCAGCGTCAGCCCAGCGGGCACTGACCCCGACAAGCTGTAACTCATCGGCGCCGACGATACCCCCGTCGCAGAGAACGTGAACGCATACGGGCTGCCGACGGTGCCCGCTGTGGGGTCTCCCGACACGATCGTCGGGCTCACCGATTGCTGCACTACTGACACCGAAGCGTCAGATTGGTTCGCGACCCAGATCGTGTGCGCATTGAGGTCTACCGCGACGCTTGACGGCTGCTCACCGACGGCAAACGAAGTGGTCACGACCGGTCTGGCACCTTCATCGATAACACTGACGTTATTGGAGACATAGTTCGCCACGTATACCGTTTGCGTCTGTTCGTCAACGGCGACACCATCTGGCCCGTCATCGTGCAAGACGAGCGGTGAACCGCTCTCCGTTCCGCTCATTGTGTCGAAGACGGTCACCGTGTCGTTGTTCTCGTTGGCGACGTAGGCGAGTCCCTTCCTCGAATCGACGCCAATTGCAGCAGGACCGTCGAGATCGGGCAACGAAAGCGCTGTCGACGTTGTGGCCCCGCTTTCAACAACATCGACCTTCTGGCTGTCTTGCGTGACGACGAAGAGTCGACTGGTTTTCGCGTCATAGGCAAGCGCGACCGGGCCCGGGTCGACAATGATGGGCGGCAGCTGATCTCCGGTAGCGCCGTTCAATGGGATGACCCGGTCTTTGCCGTACACGGCGACATAGACGATATCCAGCGCGGAATCCCACGCGAGACCCATCGGCTCGGACCCGTCGCCGAAGTCTTGAAATTTCCCTGTCACCTCTGCACCGGTGGCTCCATCCAATGTGGACACCGATCCGTCAGCGGAGTTCGCGACATACACCAGGTTGTCTGTTTCATCGACGGCGATCGCCGCAGGGCCCGGATTCGTGGTGCGCAAAGGAGTCAGCGTCGTCGTTTTCAGCGGCAGCTGGGTAGTGGCGTCGATCATGGTCACTGTGCCCTGAATGACAACTCCGTGGCGGAAGACGATCAACCGCTGACGACGGGGAGGTGGGTGCCCGCGACCGAGGGCGGCGGCGTTGTTGTTGTTGTTGTTGTTGTGGCCGCCGCATTCACTGTGAGCGTGTAGTCCGCGGTCGCCTCGGGATCGGCACCATTGGAGGCGTGCAGGGTGAAGGCGAAGGTGCCACTCTCGGTCGGAGTGCCCACCAGCGTCCCGTCGACCAAGCTCAGGCCGGTAGGGAGATTTCCCGTGACGCTGAATGTGATCTGCGACGGCGTACCTGTGGCCGAGAAGGGGAAACTGTACGAAGCCCCCTCGGTGGCGACGGGCGGCGCTCCAGACGTGATGGTCGGGCTCACGGTCGTTCCGAGTATCGTCACAGCGCCATCGGCCTGGTTGGTCACGTAGACCTCACCAGAGGGCCCCGAGTCGACTGCGACGCCGGAGGGCTTGTTCCCCACCGCTCCGGTCGTGGTCACGCTCAGATCCGAGGGATCGATGATCGACAACGACGAGTTGAAGTTGGCCACATACACCTGACCGGTGTTCTCGTTGATGGCCAGCGCGTTCGGGTTATTGCCGACAGTGATCGGCGAGCCCGGCACGTCAGCTCCCGTAGCGAGGTCGACGACGCTCACGGTGTTGTTGTCGTAATTCGCTACATAGGCCCAGCCACGAACCGCGTCGACAGTAACCGCGTTCGGGCTCGCGAAAGTTGCGGTTGCCGTCGAAAGCGCATTGCTGTTGCCATTCATGATGAACACCTTGTCGTCGCCTTGGGCGGCGATGACGATCTTGTTCGTCAACTGGTCGACTGCTATGCCTTCGGGCTTGCTCGTCGATCCACCAGTGCCGATACTCACGGTTCCAAGAGGCACCTCGACGCCCGTCTTGTCGTCGAGAATCGTGACCGTGCCATTGCCGTAATTGGCGACATATACCCGATGATTCACTGAGTCCCACGCAAGGGCGTCTGGCATTGGGCCGACAACGTGACCGGCGCCGATCACCGAATTCGTCCGACCGTCGATGATCGTGACCGACTCATCGTCATACTGCGCCACGAAGACAAGATCATCGGTCTGGTTGATCGTGATCGCGCTCGGGGCGCCCCCTATGTGAGCGAACCCAATCGTATTCGTCACAAGGTGGGTGCTCGCGTCGATGACGCTGACAGAGTTCGAGCCTGAGTTGGCAATGTATACCTGCTGATGCCCGGTGGCCGGATTCACGTTGGTATCGAACGCCGCAGCGACTGGCGTCTGCCCCACCGCGACAGGCGAACCCGGAATCGGCCCGAAATGCGTGGTCGCCGCCCCAGCAGAGGCGACAATACCGAAAGCAGAGAGCCCGACAATGGTCGCGACGCATGCAGCACGCGTAAGGAAGCGCGTCGAAGAGTGAGCATATTTCAGAGACATGCTCTGAGGGTATCTGATGAAACGTCAGTTATCCAAACGAGACGTGCTGCAGAATCCACGCGTGCATCGCCACCGCCGCGGCCGCCGACGCGTTCATCGATCGGGTCGAGCCGAACTGGCTGATCTCCACGATGGCGTCGGCCGACGATACCGCCGACGCGGTGAGCCCAGGCCCTTCCTGGCCGAAGAGGAGCACGCAGCGGGCGGGAAACGCGAACGTCTCGATGAGAACACTGCCCGGAACATTGTCGATGGCGATGATCGGCAGAGCATCCGCTCGCGCGAACTCCACGAATGACTCGACCGTTTCGTGGTGCTGAATATGCTGATAGCGGTCGGTGACCATGGCGCCTCGACGGTTCCAGCGCTTCCGGCCGATCACGTGAACAGTGTCGGCGGCGAAAGCATTGGCACTTCGTACGATCGAGCCGATGTTCATGTCGTGCTGCCAGTTCTCGATGGCGACGTGAAACGGATGCCGGTGCTGATCGAGATCGGCGACGATGGCGGCCATGCTCCAATAGCGATAGCGGTCGATGACGTTGCGCGAGTCGCCGCGTTCGAGCAGCTCGGGGTCGTAGAACTCCTCGGTCGGAAGCTCTCCCACCCACGGCCCCACCCCGTTCGTGGTGAGTTCGATCGAGGGATTGTCTTGAGCGTCAGTCACAGCCCCCAAGATAGCCGCCGCGGGCTGCGACGCAGAATCGCAGCGGCAGGATGCGACGGCAACCGAGGATGCAGACGGTCTGGCAGCAGATATGTCCTTGACGGCGCGCGCATCCTCAGCCGGCGCCTTTTGGCCAAAGTTAGATGCATCTAACATTTCGTGGCATACTCGGAGAATGGCGCTGGGGCAGCGAGAGCAAACGCCGGGGCGAACCGCCCCGGATTCCCTGCGAGCCGCGAGGGCAGGTGCCCCCCGGGGCCCCCGAAGCGCGCGCGGCCCCCGCATCCTCTTCCTGCTCGGCCCTGCCTTCGTTGCGGCGATAGCCTACGTCGACCCGGGCAACGTCGCGGCCAACCTCACGGCCGGGGCCCGATACGGGTATCTGCTGGTGTGGGTGCTGGTCGCGGCGAACGGCATGGCCATGATCATCCAGTACCAGTCGGCGAAGCTCGGCATCGTGACCGGCCGCAGCCTGCCCGAATTGCTGGGCGGCCGCATGCACACTGCCAGCCGGCGGGCGTTCTGGGTGCAGGCAGAACTCGTTGCGGCGGCCACCGATCTCGCCGAAGTCATCGGCGGAGCCATCGCCCTGCAACTGCTGTTCGGCCTGCCGCTGCTGCTCGGCGGGGTGATCGTGGGCGTGATTTCGATGATCATTCTGGCGGTGCAATCGCAGCGTGGACAGCGCCCGTTCGAAACGGTGATCATGACGCTGCTCGCCGTCATCGCGGTGGGTTTTCTGGCCGGCCTCTTCGTGAGCCCCGTCGATTGGGGCGCGGCGGCCGGCGGTCTCGTGCCCCGGTTCGTGGGCACCGACACCGTGCTGCTGGCGGCCGGGATGCTCGGGGCGACGGTGATGCCGCACGCGATCTATCTGCACTCCTCCCTCGCCCGCGACAGGCACGTGCCGACCGTTGTCGGCGAAGCGCACGGTCGGCACGATCCTAGTGCCGCGGGGTCGGTGCGGTCTGCTTGGGCGAAGGGTTACGCGGGCGTCGCGGGTTCCGCAGTCGTCGCGGGTTCCGGGCGCTCCGCCGTTCCGCACCCCGCTCCGCCGCCGAACTCGGTCGACCCCGGCGCCGAGACGTTCATTCTGCATGGCGGACGTGAGGTCTCGAGCATCCGCCGCCTGCTGCATGCGACGAAGTGGGATGTTGCGGCCGCCCTCGTGCTCGCGGGTGCCGTGAACATCTCGATGCTTCTCACCGCGGCCGCGAACCTCGGCGGAGTCAGCGGCACCGACACCATCGCCGGAGCCCACGCCGCCATCACCGCGGCACTCGGCCCGGTCATCGGCGTCATCTTCGCAATCGGATTGCTCGCCTCGGGCCTTGCCTCGACGTCAGTCGGCTCGTACGCCGGAGCGACCATCATGTCGGGTCTGTTGCGGGTGCGCATCCCACTGCTGCTCCGCCGCGTCGTCACACTGATTCCGGCATTGATCATTCTCGGCGTGGGCGTGAACCCCACGTGGGCTCTCGTGCTGTCGCAGGTGTTTCTGAGCCTGGGTATTCCGTTCGCGCTCATCCCGCTCATCCGTCTGACGGGCGACCGGATGCTCATGGGCACGTTCGCCAACCGAATCCCCCTGCGCATCCTCTGCTGGGTCGTCGCCGTGCTGATCGTCGCCCTCAACGTGGCGCTCATCGCCTTGACGATCGGCGGCGGTCTCGGTCGATGACGCACGGCCTGCCCCGACGGCGGACCTCGGCGCAACGCCTCGCCAGCGCACGGTGTTGCACGGTACCCGCGGCCGAACGATCGGCGGCGGCCTCGGCGGATGACCTGCGCGACCGCAGATCGGCGATCTGCCCGCTCCGGATGCTCAGCGGCGGTACAGCGCCGCGATGAGGTCGTCGGGCCGTTCGCTGCGCACCGTGTAGCTTCGCCCGTTCGACCGGCGCACCAGAGTGACGCCTGGCCCGGAGGTGAACAGCAGCCCACGCTTATTTCCGGGCAGCACCCGATACCCCGCGCCGCCGAAGTCGCGCGCCAGCATCTCGACCTTCTTCGCCGAGTCGACGTCGCTGCGGGCGAAGCTCACCCGCCACACGGGCGAGAGCGCCAGCGTCACGGTCAGTGCCGCCACCATCGCACCTGCCGAACCGGTCGCACTGGTCGCACGTGCCGAATCCGTCGATCCGGTCGATCCGGTCGCTCCGGCCGAATCCTTCACCCTCGCTGCGCTGGCTGAGGCCCCGCCAGGTGCTGCCGCCTCGACCGTCACCACGATGCGAACCGTGAGCGCAAGAATTCCGAGAGCCAGCAGCACGATGGCGGCGATGACAGCAGCGATCGCCCCACCGCCCTGAAACGAGCCCGGGTCGATCACGGTCGAATCGACGATAAGCAGTACGGCGGCAACCAGCGCGAGCACACCGACCACCCGCAGCCATCCCGGCGCGGGCGTCTCCTCGCGGAACAGCGGCACCGCGCCCGCTCGGCCATCGATGGCACCGCCGCTCGTTGCGCCACCACCACCGCTAGACGCGGCGCCACCACCGGCCGCGTCACCACGTGCAACACCGCCACCGGCCGCACCGTCACGGCCACGACCACCGCCTGCCGCGCCCCGGCCACCGCCCGAACCCGCGCTCACGCGCCGACCCGCGTCACCCAGATGGCGTCGGATGCCCTCTGCCCGAGTTCGATCGGCACGCCATCGTCGTCCGGCACGCTGCCGCCAATGCCCGCGCTGTCGTGTGTCGCACCGCTGTGTGCCGCACCCCTGTGTGCCGCACCGCCACGCGCCACAACGGTGTCGCCAATCGGGGCGCTGCCGAGCATCACCGTCACCTCGCCCGCCGTACGGTGCTCCACAACGGTCAGTCGAACATCGAGCACCACGCCCTTGTCGGCGACGTATCTCAAAAGCGCAGGGTCGGCGTCTGAGATACGCGACACGACGAATGGATGCCCGGGCTGCGCCTCACTCAACCGCACCGCATCGGGGCGGAACGAGAGACCCGCGGCCGAGGGAATGGGATCACCGTGCGGATCGCGATCGGGAAAGCCGAGCATCCGGTCGATGCGGTCGATGAGTTTGTCGGAGACGGCGTGTTCGAGCACTTCGGCTTCGTCGTGCACCTCGTCCCAGGAGTAATCGAGCATCTCGACGAGAAACGTCTCGACGAGGCGATGCCGGCGCACCATGTCGACCGCAACGACACGACCCCGGTCGGTGAGCTCGATGGTGCCGTAGGGTTCGTGCACGAGCATCCCGAGCCCGGCGAGCTTACGAATGCCATCTGACACAGTTGCTGTGCTCACACCAGTGCGCTCGGCGAGCTGTTTCACCGTGATGCTGTCGGCCGACCATTCAGACGCGGCCCAAATCACCTTGAGGTAATCCTGGGCGGCGATCGTGAGGCTCGAGACGGGCATGGCTCCAGTGTAGTTTTCGAATGCGATGCATAGGCGTGGGCTAATTTCAATCCCTAGAAAACGTTAGTTCGGCTAACTAAGCTGTAGTTTGTGCATCGAGTTCACAATCTCCCCGACGTCACAAGCGCCGCCGTC
>JAODBB010000085.1 GCA_025463745.1 Subtercola sp. | reverse complement strand
CTCACAGGAGAACCTCGCGCCGCCCCGCTAAGCTTTGGGGGTGCTCTCGATTGTCGTTCTGATCTCGGGCGGAGGGTCGAACCTCCGCGCGCTTCTCGAGGCGGCGGCAGACGCGGAGTACCCCGCCCGTATCGTCGCCGTGGGTTCCGACAACGATGCCCCGGGCCTCGAGTACGCCGAAGCGTTCGGTATTCCGTCGTTCACCGTCGTTCCGACGGCGTTCGCCGATCGGGCTTCGTGGGGCGACGAACTGCTCGCGCAGGTCGAATCGTGGTCGCCCGATCTCGTGGTGTGCGCCGGCTTCATGCGCATCCTGCCCCCGCGTTTCGTGGCGGCGCTGTCGCCGAACCTCATCAATACGCACCCCGCGTTGCTGCCCGCTTTTCCCGGTGCGCACGCGGTTCGGGATGCCCTGGCCGCCGGTGTCGCCGAAACCGGTGTCACCGTGCACATCGTCGACGAGGGCGTCGACACCGGCCCCATCCTCGTGCAACGGGTGGTGCCCGTTCTCGAGGGTGACACCGAATTCGAATTGCACGAACGCATCAAAACCGTCGAACGCGACCTGCTGGTGCAGGCCGTACTCGACATCGCCAACAACCGCATCGCGCTCACCAGCCGAGCAAGCTCAGCCTAGAAGCCACACCTGCATCACACACTTGGAGAACCCATTATGAGCGGCCCCCGTCACGACCCGTCACTGTTTCACCACCGCGACCTCGTTCCCATCAAACGCGCGCTCGTCTCGGTGAGCGACAAGTCCGGTCTCGTCGAATTCGCTGCCGCCCTGAGCGCCGCCGGCGTCGAGATCGTGTCGACGGGCTCGACCGCGAAGACGATCGCCGCAGCCGGTTTCGCGGTCACCGAGGTCAGCTCGATCACTGGTTTTCCCGAGTCGCTCGACGGCCGGGTGAAGACCTTGCACCCCTCGGTGCACGCCGGCATCCTCGCCGATCTGCGGCTCGAGTCGCACATCGCCCAGCTGCAAGAGCTCGAGATTCAGGCCTTTCAGCTCGTGGTGGTGAACCTGTACCCCTTCGCCGAGACCGTCGCGAGTGGCGCGGAAGGTGACGACGTCATCGAGCAGATCGACATCGGGGGGCCTGCACTGGTGCGAGCGTCGGCCAAGAACCACGCGAACGTGGCGATCGCCGTTTCGCCGAACACCTATCCGCAGATCGTCGATGCGCTCGAGAGCGGCGGCACGTCGCTGGCGACCCGCCGCAAGCTCGCTGCCACTGCGTTCGCGCACACGGCCGCGTACGACACGGCGGTTGCGACCTGGTTCGCCGAACAGCTGGGCGCCAGTTCGTTGCCGGTCGAGGGCGTCTTCGACCCCACCGCACCGTTGCCCAGCGCTGGTTTCCCGAAGCTGATCGAACGCAGCGTCTCGCTCTCGCACACCCTGCGATACGGCGAGAACTCCCACCAGGCGGCCGCCTTGTACCTCGAGCCGAACGGCCGCGGAATCGCCCAGGCCGAGCAATTGCACGGCAAAGAGATGTCGTACAACAACTTCGTCGACGCCGATGCCGCGGTTCGTGCCGCCTTCGACTTCACCGAGCCGGCCGTCGCCATTATCAAGCACGCCAACCCGTGCGGCATCGCGGTGGCGAACTCGTCGGCACTCGACCCGATCGCGTCGGCGCACCTGCGTGCCCACGAATGCGACCCGATTTCGGCGTTCGGCGGAGTGATCGCCGCGAACCGCACCGTGACTCTCGGCATGGCCGAAACCGTCAAAGAGATCTTCACCGAGGTGCTCGTCGCACCCGATTTCGAAGCGGATGCCCTGAAACTGCTTCAGACCAAGAAGAACCTGCGCATCCTCCGCCTTCCCGCCGCCTATGCGCGCCCCGCTGTGGAATTGAAGCAGATCAGCGGCGGTCTTCTGGCGCAGGAGTCCGACTCGTTCGCCGGCTACAGCACAGCGAAATGGAGTCTCGTCTCCGGCGAGCCGGCCGACGCCCAGACTCTCGCTGACCTCGAGTTCGCATGGATCGCCTGCCGTTCGGTGAAATCGAACGCTATTCTGCTCGCGTCGAACGGCGCCTCGGTGGGGGTGGGAATGGGCCAGGTCAACCGGGTCGATTCGTGTCAGCTGGCCGTCACTCGGGCAGGCGAGCGGGCGGCTGGTTCGGTCGCCGCGTCAGACGCGTTCTTCCCGTTCGCCGATGGCCTGCAGATTCTGCTCGACGCCGGCATCAAGGCCGTTGTGCAGCCGGGCGGTTCGGTTCGCGACCCCGAGGTGATCGAAGCGGCGACGGCCGCCGGTGTCACCATGTACTTCACTGGCGAACGACACTTCTTCCACTGACACTTTTCGCCCCACACCATCAGAAAGTCGCCCATGTTCCGGCCCCGCAGTATTGTCGCTTCGATTGTCTCCGCGCTCGTCGTCGCCGCCATCGCGCATCTCGCAATACTTCTGGCCTACTTCATGGTCAGAGGCTTCGACCCGGCCGTTTTTCCCGTGGTCAACGCGTTCTTCGTACCGCAGACGCTGTTCGTGCTGCTCTTCTCCGCGGTGTTCGCGTGGGTCGGTGCCTACCGACGGTGGTATCTCGCCCTGATCGCAGGTGCGGTTTCGGGTGTTCTCGCAGCTCTCATCGGCTTCGGAATTCCGTTGCTCACACAGGGCAACCCGCTCGATTCCGTGCTCATCAACTACGTCATCGCGAGCCTGGTCGGCGTCAATCTCGTCTTCATCCTGGTCGTGATAGTGAGCTGGGTGACCGTGGGGCGACGTGTGTACTTCGGCATAACGAGAGGCGATCGGGCCGCCACGGGCGCGGTACCCGAGCGCAGGGTTGCGGTCATCCGTCGCCCCCCGGCGACCCTGGCCGCCGGTCACGTGACGCACATCGACAAGAGCGACATCGATCTCGAACGGGCTGAGAAGCAGTGGGAGTCGTACGTCTCGGTGCTGGAAACCGCGGGGTGGACGACGGTTGAGGTCGACGTCGCCGACGACCTCGCCGATTCGGTCTTCGTTGAAGATGCCGTCGTCATCTTCGACGACGTGGCAGTGATCGCCAGCCCCGGAAGCGAACACCGGGTCGGAGAGACGGAAGCCGTCGAGAAGACGGTGCTCGAGCTGGGTTTACAAGTGGCGCGCATTGCGGTGCCGGGAACCCTCGACGGCGGCGACGTACTGAAGGTCGGCAAGACCGTGTACGTGGGCCGCAGCGGCCGCACGAACGCGGAGGGTATCCACCAATTGCGGCACATCGTTGCCGCGTTGGGGTACACCGTTGTCGCGGTGCCGTTGACGAAGGTTCTGCACCTGAAGAGCGCCGTCACGGCTCTGCCCGATGGAACGGTCATCGGTTACCTGCCGCTGGTCGATGACCCGAAGATCTTCGATCGCTTCTTGAGTGTGCCCGAAGAAGGCGGGGCGCATGTGGTGAAGCTCACCGACGACACGGTGCTGATGTCGACGTCGGCGCCTCAGACGGCGGAGCTCATCGAAAACCTCGGCTATCGCGTCATCGCCGTCGATATCAGCGAGTACGAAAAGCTCGAGGGCTGCGTCACCTGCCTGTCGGTTCGTCTGCGCTAGCCTCACCGGTTTGAGGAGCGGCGGCATTGCCGCCCCGCGCAGTTGCGCCCGCAGCACTTCTGTGTATAGCCTTCAAGGCTGCCCAGAATGCCTTCTGCCCCACAAGGGCGCCTCCATACGCACACGATTTTCTGTTTAGGACCCTACGTTTATGCCTGCCTCACAAGGTCAGTCGACGTTTCGCACACTCTCTCGACTCTACGTTTACGCCAAACCGGCGATGCCTCGCATCTATCTGGCGATGGTTGTCTCATTGACGGCCAGCATCGTCTCTCTCGTCATTCCTCAAGTTCTGGCCGTGCTCATCGACGGCCCGCTCGCCGACGGCGATTCGTCGCAGATCTGGCCCGTCGTGCTCGTCGTTCTCGCGCTGGGGGTGCTTGAGGCCGTGCTCATCGCCCTGCGGCGCGTGCTCGTCTTGACGCCGGGCACGCACATCGAGGCCCGGATGCGCGACGGCCTCTACACCCACCTGCAAGACCTGCCGGTAGCGTTCCACGATCGCTGGCCGAGCGGTCAGTTGCTCTCACGAGCCATCAGCGATCTGAACCTGATCCGCCGCTGGATCTCGTTCGGCATCGTGATCATGGTCGTGAACATCGTCACCATCTTCATCGGTTTCGCCGTGCTGATCAGCATCAACTGGGTGCTCGGACTGATCTTTCTCGTCGCGTCTATTCCCGTTCTGGCGTATAGCTACGTGTTCGAGGGCCGGTACTCCGAAGCTGCGCGCCGAAGCCAAGACCAGGTGGGCGACCTGGCGACCGCCGTCGAGGAGTCGGTGCACGGCATCCGGGTTCTGAAAGCATTCGGCCGAGGCACCTTCGCGCTGAAGAAGTTCGAACGCCAAGCAGAGAAGTTGCGCGGCACCGAGATCGAGAAGGCCAAGGCGGTCGCGAGCATCTGGCTCTGGCTGCTGCTCATTCCCGACGTGGCCTTCGCCGTGTGCCTCGTGATCGGAGTGTGGCTGGCGTCGACAGGGCAGACCTCGGTGGGCGAGCTGGTGGCGTTTTTCGCCACGGGCACGGTGCTGCTCTTTCCGGTCGAGTCGATGGGCTACTTTCTCGCGATGACGTTCGACGCGAAGACCGCCACTGCGCGGTTCTTCGATGTGCTCGATTCGGTCAATACCATCACCGACCCCGAGAACCCCGCGCGCATCCCGAACCCGCGTGGTCAGCTGACCTTCGACGATGTGCACTTTCGGTACCAGGATGCCCCCGATCGCTACTCAGACCTCCTGAACGGAATCGATCTGGTGATCGAGCCCGGCGAGACGATGGCCCTGGTCGGGCTGACCGGGTCGGGCAAGACCACCCTGACCGCGCTCACCACCCGCCTCTACGATGTGAATTCGGGCGCGGTGAAGCTCGACGGGGTCGACATTCGAACGCTGACACGCAACGATCTGCGAACCAACATCGCCATGGCGTTCGAAGACGCCACCTTGTTCAGTGCGACGGTGCGCGAGAACGTCGTGCTCGGCCGGCCTGTGGCGACGGATGCCGACGTGGCGGAGGCGATCGAGATCGCGCAAGCGGGCTTCGTCTACGAGCTGCCTGACGGCTTGAATACGCGGGTGGGAGAAGAGGGCCTCAGCCTGTCGGGCGGTCAGCGTCAACGCCTTGCTCTTGCTCGTGCCATCGCGGCGAAACCGAAGGTGCTCGTGCTCGACGACCCGCTTTCGGCGCTCGATGTCGACACCGAGGCGCTGGTCGAAGCGGCCCTGCGCCGAATTCTGGCCTCGACGACCGCGCTCATCGTCGCCCACCGACCGTCGACGGTGGCGCTCGCCGACCGGGTCGCGTTGCTCGAGGCCGGCCGGGTGACCGCGGTCGGAACCCACGCCGAGCTGCTGGCCACGAACGACCACTACCGATTCGTCATTTCGAGTTTTGAAGAAGAGGTGCCCGCATGAGCCAGAGCGCCGTTTCAGGGGTCGGCGGCGAGGAGCGCGACGACTTCACGCGCGACGAGAGCAGCCAGCTCAGAACGCGCTCCCTTCGCCTGCTCGGCTCGCTGCTGCGACCCGAGAGAAGCCGTCTGCTGGTCAGCCTGGTCGTCGTGGTCATCAGCACCGCTGCTCAGGTCGCCGGTCCGGCGCTGATCGCCTACGGCATCGACAGCGGCCTGCCAGCGCTGCTCGCGAACGACTGGATGCCGCTGGCTTTCGCCGGTGTCGCGTATCTTCTCGCGGGCATCGTCGGCGCCGTGCTCATTTCGTGGTTCACCGTGCTCACGGCACGTGTTTCGCAGTCGATTCTGCTCGACCTGCGTAAGCGGGTCTTCGTGCAGACCCAGAAGCTGAGCCTGGAATTTCACGAGACGTACACGTCGGGGCGCATCATCTCCCGCCAGACGAGTGACCTCGATTCCATTCGAGAACTGCTCGACTCCGGCATCAACCAGTTGGTGCAGGGTCTGTTGTACATGCTGTTCATCGGCATCGCGCTCTTCGCGCTCGACTGGGCGAGCGGTGTCATTCTGGTGATCTCACTGGTTCCGCTGCTGGTTCTCACGCGCTGGTTCCAGCTTCGCTCGCAGAAGATGTTCCGGCTGACCCGAGTGGCCTCGGCGAAATTGATCGTCAAGTTCGTCGAGACCATGACGGGCATCCGTGCCGTACAGGCGTTTCGCACCGAGAAGAGCAACGACACCGAGTTCGGCGAGCTGACCGAAGACTACCGATCGGCGAACGCCAGGGTGATTCGGTTGTTCGGTATTTTCGATCCCGGGCTGGTTCTCATCGGCAACGTGGCCGTGGCCATCGTGCTGCTCGTCGGGGCGTTCCGCGTCGTCGACGGTCACATCGCGGTCGGTGTGCTGCTCGCCGCGGTGCTGTACACGCGTCGTTTCTTCGACCCGATGGAGGAGATGGCGATGTTCTACAACTCCTACCAGTCGGCGGCCGCCGCGCTGGAGAAGATCTCGGGTGTGCTCGAAGAGCAGCCGAGCGTGCCCGATCCGGTGAAGCCCGTCGACCTCTGGGCGTCGAGCGGCGCCGTCGATTTCGACGCCGTCGAGTTCTCGTACCAGAACGGGCGCGTGGTGCTGCCGAGGTTCACCCTGAACATTCCTGCCGGCCAGACGATCGCCCTGGTGGGTTCGACGGGCGCCGGCAAGTCGACCCTGGCCAAGCTGATCTCGCGCTTCTACGACCCCACCGAAGGGCGGCTCACGCTCGATGGCATCGATCTGCGCGACCTTCACCCGAAAGACCTGCGCCGCGCCATCGTCATGGTGACGCAGGAGGCGTATCTCTTCTCCGGCACCGTTGCCGACAACATCGCCATCGGTAAGCCGGGCGCATCCATCGACGAGATCATCGCGGCGTCGAAGGCGGTCGGCGCGCACACCTTCATCGAAAGTCTGCCGAACGGGTACGAGACCGACGTGAACAAGCGTGGCGGCCGCGTTTCGGCGGGCCAGCGGCAACTCATCTCGTTCGCCCGGGCGTTTCTCGCCGACCCCGCCGTGCTGATTCTCGACGAGGCCACCGCCTCGCTCGACATTCCGAGTGAACGCCTGGTTCAGGATGCCCTGCAGACCCTGCTCGCCGACCGTACGGCCGTGATCATCGCCCACCGGCTCTCGACGGTGGCCATCGCCGATCGCGTACTGGTGATGGAACACGGCCGCATCATCGAAGACGGAACCCCTGCCGACCTCATCGCCGGCACGGGGCGCTTCGCACAGCTGCACGCGTCGTGGCGGCAATCTCTGGTGTGAGTATTCCGCCCTTCTGACCGGGTGGCGCTACGGGGTCCAAGCGTAGTAAAAGCCGCCCTGGCCGAAAATGTGCCAGGCACCATTGCAGACGACAGTGACCGTCGGGTCGATCGCCTGAGGCCACCATGTCTCGTCAAGTCCGGCCGCTGAGTTCTGCTGTGCGTCGGGATCCTTGTCGGGGGAGCAGTCGGTGAACACCGGCGCCGTCGCTGTCGCCGTGAACATCAAGATGCTCGCGTGCTTCGTCTCGTCGGTCTTGATGCGGATGTTCATCGCGTCTGCCGGTATCCATGCGGGCAACGCCACCGATGACGTGACATTGGCGGCGTCGGCCGACGTAGCGTAGATCGCAGCCGCGAACGGCGGCGACACGACATTGGCGATGGCGCAGCCCGAAAGAAGCGCGGCGCTCGTGACCGTGATCGACAGGGCGAACAGCAGGCGTCGTCGTTTCACAGTGCGTTGGCTTTCCACATTGCCACAGCGTAGTCGACGCGATAGCCGCAACCTGTAGAGGAGCTTAGAAGTGGCGTGTTCTCGGCTTCGTAGTGCGGCCGGGCAGCCGCTTCGTGGCCGTGGGGTGGATGCCCGCCCGCACGCACCACGCGCCACCATGGGTGGCCGCCTCCAGACCGCGCCAACACGGTGCCGACGGCTCGCGCTGCTCTCGACCCGAGCAGGGCCGCCACATCGCCGTAGCTCAGTACCTGGCCCTCGGGAATAGCATCGACAACCTCGAGAACACGCCCACCGAAGTCGTCGTCATCTGCAGTCACCGCTGGTTCGACATCGGCGAGCGAGACACGAACGAGCGAGACACGAATGAGCGAGACACGGATGAGCGACTAGAGAGTGAGCGCGGCAATCGTCTCACCGAACTGCGTTTCGCCGATCGGCACGAAGCCCACCGCGAGAAAAAACGCTTCGGGCCCGTCTTCGCCGGGCTCGAACATCACGGTGAGTCGGTCGAACCCGCGGGAGCGGGCCTCTTCGGCCAACGCTGTCACGGCGAACCGGCCGATACCGCGGCCTTGCGCGGTGGCGGCCACGTTCATGCGCCAGATGCAACCGCGGAATTCGTCGTGCGGGCTGTCTGGGTCGAAGTTGCCCATGATGAAGCCGACGACCTCGTCACCGTCGAGAACAACCCGGGGCCATGCCGTAGACGGGTTCACGTACGCCTCGGCGATCGAGTGCGAGACAGGAGCTACGAACTGTTCTTGCCCGGGCTTCAGTGTCAGTGTGTTGGCGGCGACGATGTTGGTCGCCGACAGCTCTTCGAGTCTCAAGTCAGCCATGAAGACAGGCTAGTGTGCGCCGCTACCCCGCGCCACACGATGGTCTGAACATCCGGTGCATCCGCTGAGAATAACAGTGGCGAACTGTCTCTACGTCAAGATAGTTCTGAAAGCGGGTAAGCTACTCCTTGGCTTTGTTTGAGGGCCCAGAAGGTCTACACGGGTAAGGAGTTTGAATGTCGAAAATCCATGTTGAGGGAACAGTCGTCGAACTAGACGGCGACGAGATGACTCGCATCATCTGGCAGTCGATCAAAGACACCCTCATCTACCCGTACCTCGACATCAATCTCGAATATTACGACCTCGGCATAGAGCACCGCGACGCGACAGACGATCAGGTCACCATCGATGCGGCGAAGGCCATTCAGAAGCACGGCGTCGGCGTGAAGTGCGCCACGATCACGCCCGACGAGGCGCGGGTCGAAGAATTCGGCCTGAAGAAGATGTGGAAGAGCCCGAACGGCACGATCCGCAACATTCTCGGCGGCACCATCTTTCGCGAGCCCATCATCATCTCGAACATCCCGCGCCTGGTTCCGGGCTGGAACAAGCCGATCATCGTCGGCCGCCACGCGTTCGGCGACCAGTACAAGGCCACCGACTTCCGCTTCGAGGGCAAAGGCACCCTGAGCATCTCGTTCACGCCAGAAGACGGCAGCGAGCCGCAGTCGTTCGAGGTCTTCCAGTCGCCCGGTTCGGGTGTGGCCATGGCCATGTACAACCTCGACGACTCGATTCGCGACTTCGCCCGTGCGTCGCTCGCCTATGGCCTCGCCCGCAAGTACCCGGTGTACCTGTCGACGAAGAACACCATTCTGAAGGCCTACGACGGCCGCTTCAAAGACCTCTTCCAGGAGGTCTTCGACGACGAGTTCGCCGCCGCTTTCGCCGAGGCGGGTATCACCTACGAACACCGCCTGATCGACGACATGGTCGCCGCCGCGCTCAAATGGGAGGGCGGTTACGTGTGGGCAGCCAAGAACTACGACGGCGATGTGCAGAGCGACACCGTGGCCCAGGGCTTCGGTTCGCTGGGGCTCATGACGAGTGTGCTGTTCACCCCCGACGGCAAGACCGTGGAGGCTGAGGCCGCGCACGGCACGGTGACCCGTCACTACCGTCAGCACCAGGCCGGCAAGCCCACCTCGACCAACCCGATCGCCTCGATCTACGCGTGGACCCGCGGCCTCGCGCACCGCGGAATGCTCGACGACAACGCCGAGCTCATCGCGTTCGCCAGCACCCTCGAAGACGTGGTCATCAAAACGGTCGAGTCGGGTGCGATGACCAAAGACCTCGCGCTGCTCGTCGGCCCTGACCAGCCATACCAGACCACCGAAGAGTTTCTCGCGACGCTGACGTCCAACCTGGCCGCCCGCCTGGCCTGAGCCGGTCGCGCTCGCCCGCGAGCGTGAAGGCGCTAGACCACTGCGTTCGTTTGGGCCACCGGCACTCCGGCGGCCCAAACGTCGTCAACGTGCCAATTCGCGTCGAGCAGAACCACGTCTGAGACGAATCCCGGTGCGAGGTAGCCGAATCGGTCATCGAGCTTCAGCGCTCTCGCCGCAGACGCCGTTACTGCCCGAACGGCGAGTACCGGGTCGATGCCCGAGTCGAACAGAGCTGACCGCAGTGCGGCATCCTGAGTCAACGTCGAACCGGCGATGGTATTCGTGCCCGACAGCATCGCCCGGCCGTCGGTGACCGAGACATTCAGGTCGCCAAGCTTGTAGTCGCCGTCGACCGAACCGGCCGCCGCCATCGCGTCGGTGATGAGAACAATGCGTTGCGGGGCCGCGAAGAAGGCAACGCGGGCGACCTCCGGATGCACGTGGAAGCCATCGAGAATAAGTTCGATCGCGACCCTCGGGTCGCCCAGCGCCGCCGTGACCGGGCCCGGTTCCCGGTGCTTGATGCCGGGCATCGCGTTGAAGGCGTGGGTGAGAACGGTGGCGCCGCGGGCGAACGCCTCCTTGGTGAGCGCGAAATCGGCTTCGGTATGCCCGACGGCGGCCACGACATCTGCGGCGACGAGCTGGTCGATAGCGTCGAGCGCGCCGGTCAGTTCAGGGGCGAGTGTGACCTGCCGTACGGCTCCGCGGCCGGCCTCGAGCAGACGGGCGAGCTCGTCGCTGTTCGGCACCCGCAAGTGCGCCGGGTTGTGCGCGCCACGGTGGTTTCTCGCGAGATACGGGCCTTCGAGGTGGGCACCCAGAATGAGCGGATCGCTTTCTGCGAGATCGGCGATGGCAGAGACGTTCGTGACCAGGTCGTCGACGGGGTTGGCGACCAGGCTGATCACCGAACGGGTGGTGCCATGGGCACGATGCACGGCGACGGCGGCGCAGATCTCGGCGGCGCCGTTGTCGAACGAGTGACCGCCGCCGCCGTGGGCGTGAATATCGATGAAGCCGGGCGTGAGGATGCGACCGGCCGCGGCGACCACCGTCACGCCGTCTGCGGTCGCCCAGCCATGCCAGCCGGTGCCGGTTCCCGTCGCCGAAATCGCCTGCGGGCCGAAAGCCACCCAGAAGTCGTCGACGATTCCGTCGGCGTCGATCTTCGTAGCGCCATGGATGACAACGCTCACGAGAATTCCTTGCGACCCGAGATGACGCCGCTGATTACTGCCACGATGCCGAACACGATGGCCACGATGGGCTGGCCCATGACCAGCCAGCTGAGCGCGGCCGAACCCATGATCACGATCTCGACGAGAGCTTTGCCGAACGGGTCGAGGCGAATGACCGCCTTGGGCGAACGGAAGAGCGCCCAGAGCACGATGGCGAAAACCGGTGCACCGATGCCGAACACGAAATTGAACGGCGGCGCCCATGCGACAAAACCCCACAACCCGAGTGAGAAGAAGGCGAACAGTTCGAGAAAGAAGCGAAGAACGTCATTCGGGCCGATGCGTACAGGCTGGGTGGCTTGCGGGTTCACGACTGCAATGCTACTGCCGGCACCCGGAAAGGCGTGCCCGCCTGACGGCTTGGGCCAGCGAGCGAAAGCCGGGCATCCGGAGCCTGCGTGCCGTACCATTGATACTGGTCGACGGATATCGTGCGACCCCGGGCGTGAAACCGACGAGTTGCCTGCCGCTTCACCAGAACTGGTTCTATCGTGACGACTTCCGTCAAAACTTCTTCGTCGATTTCGCACCGCTTTCCGTACGGCGGTCTGTTCATCCTCTCCGTCGCCGTCTTCATCAGCGTGACGGCCGAAATGATGCCGACCGGGCTGCTGCCGCAGATGAGCTCGGAGCTCGGCGTCAGCGAGGCGCAAATCGGCCTCTTGGTCACCTTCTTCGCTCTTTCGGTGGTGGTGACGAGCGTTCCGCTGGTGTCGCTGACCCGCCGATTCTCTCGCCACGGGCTGATCGTCGCAGTGCTGATCGTGGTGTCTCTGGCCAGCCTGCTCTCGGCTCTGTCGCCGAGCTACGAGTGGCTTGTCGGGGCACGAATTCTGGGTGGCATTGCGCACGGGCTGTTCTGGGCGGTGGTGGGCGCCTATTCGGGGCATTTGGTGGCGAAGGAGCACATCGGCCGAGCGGTTGCGATCATCACGTCGGGCGGAACGCTCGCCTTCGTTCTCGGAGTGCCGCTCGCGACGGTGGTGGGGCAGAGTTTCGGTTGGCGCGTTCCTTTTGCTGCGGTGAGTGTGCTCGGAGTGTGTGCCGCGGTGCTGATTCTGAAGTTCTTGCCGAGGGTTTCTACTCCTGAACACACGAAGAAGGATGCCCGATCTGCGTCTGAGCCGCGCCGACGCCGCTCAGACGCTGGTCTCGGTGCGGTCGTACTCGTCTGCGTCACGACCGCGGTCATCATGGTGGGCCATTACGCGTTGTACACCTATATCACGCCATTTCTGACGACGCGGCTGGGCATAGCGCCCGAGCATGTCGGTGCGGTGCTGTTCGCCAACGGAGCCGGTGGTGCGGTCGGGCTGGCGCTCGTGGCGTTGCTGTTCGGCCGTCGGCCGATGCTGGGCATCGTGCTGGGTGTGCTGGTGACGGGCGTCGTCGTTTCGGTTCTGGCCGTTTTCTCGGCCAACACGGGCCTGTCGATCGCCGCCATTATCATCTGGGGCATGTCGTTCGGGTTGCTGCCATCGTTGTTGCAGGCCCGGTTGCTGCACGTCGCGTCGGCGCGTATTCGTGACACTGCTGTGGCGTTCTTCTCGACCTCGTTCAATGTGGGAATCGCTGCCGGCGCCGTGCTCGGCGGGGCTCTCCTCTCGAGTCGGGGGTTGAGCTCGTTGCCTTTCGCGAATTTGGCGCTGCTGAGCGTCGCGGCCGTACTGTTGCTCGGATCGGTGCTGAGCGCTCATCGTCGGCGCGGGCGGATGTTCGGGCCGACGGCTGACGAAGAAGTGGTTGGTGTCGCCGTCGGTGCTGCGGCAGTGACCGGTGAGTCGATCGCAGGGGGTGCGGGCACGAGTGCCCGGCGCGAGGGGGAGGTCGTCATGGGAGCGGTGGTCGAGAGTGATCAGGCGTGGGGGTCGAAAACAACGGTGACCGATGCAGTGGGCCCGAACCAGCCTGTCGACGGGTCGGTGTAGCGCGCCGAAAGCGTCGCAGAGCCCGAACTCGTGTCATTCGGCATCATGAAACTCGCTGAGAAGTTGCCATCGGAGTTGAGCTGCAAGGCGGTAGCGGCGGCCGCCACACCGTTGAAGAATGCGGCGAAGTAGGCGTCGCCGTCTCCGGATGCGGCGAGAAAATACGTCAGGTCGCTGAGTGTTGTGCCCTGTGAGGGCGAGTCGATGCTCACTTCGTCGAGAACGATCGGGGTCGTCGGCGTGAGTGCAGAGCGCGATCCGTCGCCGGCGACTTCTCGCACGGCCAGCAGGTGATTGCCGAAGCCGAGTCCGGGGAAATCTCTCAGGCCGAATTCTCCTGTGGTCGCGTCGGCGGTCGTCTGCGCCACGACGGCCGACGCGCCGCCGGCTTGATCGACGACTTCGATCGCTGCGCCCGGGTCGGCGGTGCCGCTCAACGCCGGGAACAAGCGATGGTTGTGATCGACCGCAAACTCGGCAGTGGGGGTGGGTACGGGGTCTGGTGTGCTGACAGGTGGGGGAGTCGGTGTCGGGGTCGGGGTGGGAGTCGGTGTCGGTGTCGGATCGGGAGTGCCGGTGGGCGTCGGCGTCGGGTCTGAGGTGGGTGGCGGGGTCGGCGGGTTGGATGCCGGCGGTGGGGTCGATGTAGTCGGGTCGGCTTGCGCGGGCGGAAGGCTTGGGGCTGATCCGCCAGAGCCGGAGCCAGAGCCAGAGCCAGAGCCAGAGCCCGTGCCTCCGCCGGAGTGCGTTCCTGTGGCGCTGCCACCCGCGGAACCTGACCCCGACGGGCCACTCGCAGCGGTGCCGCCCGCCGCGGCCGCCTTCGCGGCCGCCTCTGCCGCGGCCAGCGCGGCCGCTTGGCTGGCAGCTGCGGCTGCGGCCGCTCGAGCCGCGGCGCTGAGCTTCGGGGTGCCGAGCGACGCGTTGGCGTTCAGCTGACGTTCGCCGGAATTCGAACTCCGCACTCCGCCGGCCTCGGTGAGCGGGCCCACGGGGGTTCGCGCCGCGAGCGGCCCGAGCACGAACGCAGCACCGATCGCGGCGGCGACGGCCAAGGCGATTGCCACCAGCGCTCCGGCTGACGGTAACGCTGAGAGCAGTGCGGTCGGCGAAGCGCCTGAGGTGCCCGGCGTTGCGCGGCTACCCGCACGTGCCGCACTACGGCCCGCTCGCCCCGCCTGCGAAATGCCCGAAATGCCCGAAGCAGACGAGGCACCTGAAGCGATCGGGGTGGCGGCAGGCGCGATCGCGACGTTGCCGGCGCCGCTCGCCGCGTGAGTGCTCGACGCTCCGTGCGTCGCCGCAACGCTGTGCGCGCTCTGGGCGCCATGTGCTGTGACGGCACCGTGGCCGCTCGGCGAGGTCGCCGCGGCCTGCCCGGCGTGCCCGTTCATCGCGTGTTCGAACTTCGGCGCAGGCGAGAGGGGCCCGACTGTCGCCTGGCCCGCGGCAGGCGTAGGAACCTGGCCCGCTGCAGGCGTAGGAACGTGGCCCGCTGCAAGCGTATGAGCCGAACCCGCCGCGAGTGTCGCCGCCGACGCGCTACTGCCGCCCTGCAACCACACGGTGTACGCCAGCGCCCCGGCGATTCCGGCCGCAAGCGGCAGCAGCACCAGCGCCAGACGGGAGCCCACGTCGCGAGCTTCTTCTTCGACGATGCTGCACGACGGGCACGACTCGAGGTGCGACTGGATGCGCCTGTTCTCACGCGGCCCGAGACTGCCCCGCGTGTACGACCCGAGCTTCTCGATCACGCCGGCGCACTCGCTGTTCGCCGAGCGCACGAGGTGAGCCTGAATCCACGCTTGGCGGAGGCCCTCGCGTGCCCGAAAAGCGAGGGCCGAAACGGCGTTGGGCGTCATGCCGAGTAGAGGCGAGATCTCTTGCGACGAGAGCTGCTCGACCTCGCTGTACCAGAGCACCTCCTGCCAGCGGGTAGGCAGCGAACGAAAGGCCTGGGCGGTCAGGCTCTTGTCGAGGGCGAGCAGAGTCTCGGTGTCTTCTGATGAGGGGTCGGCCAGGGCATCCAACTCGTCGCTGGCGTCGACGATGTTGCCTTTTCTCCACTGCATGGCGACGTTGCGGATGGTCGTGAAGAGGTAGGGGCGGAAGGCCGCCGTGGGGCCGCCGCCCGCCTTGATGGCCTGCAATACTTTGGCGAAGCTCTCGGCGACGACGTCTTCGGGGTCGAGCGCATAGCTTCTGGCCACCGTGCGGCCGGCCCGGGAATGCCGATTCCACAGTTCGCCGAAGGCACGGGAGTCGCCGTCGCGTGTGCGCTGCACCAGTTCGAGGTCGCTGGGGCCGGTTTCGGTGTCGGGAACAGCGTGTGCACCGACGGGGCCTTCGATAGCCACGATAGACACTGCCTTTCTGTACCCCGGCGGAATACCGACACAACCTCGACTTAGTATAGCCGAATGGTGAACATTACTCACCCCGCCTGAGAATTGCAACGCTGCTATGCTGTATTCGTCGCAACTGGCGTTCAGATGGGTACCATCGGGAAGCGACTTGACACGGATTCGGCCGCTCGCCTGGGTCGCTACGGAACCACCTGATTTCATTCCGTCCTGTCACAACCGAGGAGCCATCGTGACCATCAACGCCCCCACAGACTCAGCCGCTACGACCAGTTCGTTGCCCGGCACCTTCAACGATCCGCTCTCGAGCGTCGA
This sequence comes from Subtercola sp., assembly GCA_025463745.1. Lineage (GTDB taxonomy): Bacteria > Actinomycetota > Actinomycetes > Actinomycetales > Microbacteriaceae > Subtercola. The sequence goes on along the minus strand of JAODBB010000085.1, from coordinate 32,225 downwards.
TCCCGAGATCGCCGCCGTTCTCCAGAGCGAACTCGGCCGCCAGCGCGGCACGCTCGAGATGATCGCAAGTGAGAACTTCGTTCCGAGGGCCGTCTTGCAGGCCCAAGGCTCGGTCTTGACCAATAAGTACGCCGAGGGTTACCCGGGCCGCCGTTACTATGGCGGCTGTGAGTTCGTCGACGTGGCCGAGAACCTGGCCCGCGACCGAGCGAAGGCCCTGTTCGGCGCCGAGCACGCGAATGTTCAGCCGCACGCCGGCGCCCAGGCCAATGCCGCAGCGCTGATGGCGCTCGCGAACATCGGCGACACCATTCTCGGCCAGGAGCTGGCGCACGGCGGCCACCTCACGCACGGCATGAAGCTCAACTTCTCGGGCAAGAACTACCACGCCACGTCGTACGGGGTCGACCCCGAGACCTACCTGGTCGACATGGATGTGGTGCGCGCCAAGGCGCTCGAGTACCGCCCAACAGTGCTCATCGCAGGCTGGTCGGCGTATCCGCGCCAGCTCGACTTCGCCGCCTTCCGCCAGATCGCCGACGAGGTGGGCGCGAAGCTCTGGGTCGACATGGCTCACTTCGCCGGCCTCGTTGCGGCCGGCCTTCACCCGTCGCCTGTGCCATTCGCCGACATCGTCACCTCCACGGTGCACAAGACTCTGGCCGGCCCGCGCAGCGGTGTCGTGCTGAGCACGGCCGAATACGCCAAGAAGGTCGACTCGGCCGTGTTCCCCGGCCAGCAGGGCGGCCCGCTCATGCACGTCATTGCGGCGAAGGCCACTGCCTTCAAGCTCGCCGGCGAGCCCGAATTCAAAGATCGCCAGCAGCGCACGATCGACGGCGCGAAGATCGTCGCCGATCGCCTGATGGCGGCCGACACTGTCGAAGCAGGCGTCAGCGTGCTGACCGGCGGCACCGACGTGCACCTGGTGCTCGTCGATCTGCGCAACTCGCCGCTCGACGGCAAGCAGGCCGAAGACATCCTTCACGACGTGGGCATCACCGTGAACCGAAACGCGATTCCGTTCGACCCCCGCCCCCCGATGGTCACCTCGGGTCTGCGCATCGGCACCTCGGCACTCGCCACCCGCGGGTTCGGCGACACCGAGTTCACGGAGGTCGCCGACATCATCGCCGCTGCGCTCAAGCCCACACCCGACGTCGACGCCCTGCGCGCTCGTGTGCTGAAGCTGACCGACGGCTACCCGCTGTACGACGGCCTCGAGAACTGGTGACCCGGTGAGCAATGCGGCCGAGGTGACTCCCGCGGCCGGGCAGGCGCACGTCGTCACGGGCGAACAGTTCCACCTGCGTTACGCGGGCGCGGCCGGCGAGTCGACGGCGATCGTCACCGAGCTGGCCGCATCCCTTCGCCGCCTCGTGCTCGACGGTGTCGAATCGGTCGAATCGCACTCGGCCGAGGTGCTGCCGCCCATGGGCTCAGGGCTTGTTCTCGTGCCGTGGCCCAACCGAATCGCGGATGCCCGCTGGCAGTTGAACGAAAAGAAGCAGCAACTCGACATCACCGAACCTGCCACCGGCAACGCGATTCACGGCCTGCTGCGTAATACCGCCTACCGCCTCACTGCCTCGAGCGATAGCGCCATCACCCTCGCTGCCACCGTTTTTCCGCAGCACGGTTACCCGTTTCTGCTCGATACGAGCGTGAAATACGAGCTCGGCGACGACGGCCTCACCGTGACCCATACCCTGGTGAACCGCGGGGCTGACGCTGCGCCCGTTGCGGTCGGTGCGCATCCGTATCTGAGAGTCGGCGCCGTGCCGGTCGACGAACTGGTGCTCACTGTCGACGCGGCCACGCAATTCGAGGTGGATGCCCGTTCCATCCCCACCGCCGAGGTCAGCCTCGACGGCTCACCTTTCGATCTTCGCGGCGGCCGCCGGGTGGGCGACCTCGCCATCGATCACGGATTCGGCGGGGTCTCGCTCATCGCCGGGCGCAGTTCGCACAGCCTGACCGCCCCCGACGGTTCGCGCACCGAACTCTGGGGTGACGAGAACTTCGGCTTCGTGCAGGTCTTCACGCCCAACAACTTTCCGCGCGAATCGGGCCCGGGTTACGCGGTGGCTATCGAGCCGATGACTGCGCCGGCGAACGCGTTCAACTCGGGCCGCGGCCTGCGGTGGCTCGAACCCGCCGAATCGTGGAACGTCAGCTGGGGCATCCGCCATCGCCCGGTTCAGCAGTAGCGAAGAGGCGAGCACCGATCGGATGACAGCCCGCAGACGATGAAGGGCCGACGACCGAGAGACTCGGCGCCGGCCCTTCATTCGTTCGGAGGGTCAGTTTTCGACGTTCGGCGGAGTCGCGTCGACTTCGCCCACGAAGTTGTAGGGGATCGGTTCGACGGTGCCCTCGCCGAGAGCCCACGTGCGCACGGATTTTGTTCCTTCTACTTCGAAGGTGAGTTCAACGAACTCTTGGTAGGCGCCATCGACATACGGCAATTCGATGACCTCGGCGTTGCCGACCGTGGTCGGGCCGATGAGTTCTGCTTTGTAGGTGCGTTCGTCGGTCATAGCTTCTTTGCTCTTTTCGTTTGCTTTACCCGCGTCGCTGCGTGTTACCCCAGCGTAGGGCTGCGGATGCCAAGCATGTAAGGGTCAGTCCGTGCACATTCTCCCAAAGTGGCGTGCCTCTTCGCACTTCGAATAAACTAGTAGCTAGGCGGCAAGCAGCCGCGGTGAGGGCACACGATGACGTCGACGCTGTATGACATTGAATTCCAAAACGCTGATGGTGACACCGTCACGCTCGATTCATACCGTGACCAGGTGCTTCTGGTGGTGAACGTCGCGTCGAAGTGCGGGCTGACCCCGCAGTACGCCGATCTGCAGCAGCTGCAGACCGAGTACTCCGGCCGTGGTTTCAGTGTCGTGGGCTTTCCGTGCAATCAGTTCAACGGCCAGGAGCCCGGCACCGACGCCGAGATTCAGGAGTTCTGCTCCACCACGTTCGGCGTCGACTTTCCGGTCTATTCGAAGATCGAAGTGAACGGCGACGACCGGCACCCGCTGTACTCGCAGCTCGCCGAGGCTCAGGATGCCGCGGGTGAAGCGGGCGACGTGCAATGGAATTTCGAGAAATTCCTCATCGCTCCCGGCGGCGCCATTGTGTCGAGACTGCGCCCGCGCACGCTGCCGACCGATCCAGAGTTCGTTGCGCTCATCGAGGAGAACCTGCCTGCCTGACCCCGAATGGGTTGTAGCTCCGACAGGTTTCTCCTCGACGGGCTGAAATACCTGCACAGGTGAGTGCACGCGCTGCCATACTCTAACCGTGAAGAAGTGGGCAGCGGTCATCATTCTGGGATTGGCCCAGTTCGTGATGGTGCTCGACAGCACCGTGATGAACGTGTCGATCTCGAAGGTCGTCACCGACCTCGATACCACGGTCGCCGCCATGCAGGGCGCGATCACCTTCTATACGCTCACGATGGCGGCGGTCATGCTGCTCGGCGCGAAGCTGGGCGACATCTGGGGGCGACGACGGGCCTTTGTGATCGGCGCGATCGTCTACGCGTGCGGCTCATTGATCACCGGATTGGCCCCGAACATCGTCGTTCTTTTTCTCGGCTGGTCGGTGATCGAGGGGCTCGGCGCCGTTCTGGTCATTCCCGCGATCGCCGCGCTCACCGCCAACAACTATTCGGGGCGCGACCGTGTCACCGCCTACGCCATCATCGGCGCCATCTCCGGCGCCGCCGTCGCCGCCGGCCCGCTGATCGGCGGTTTCGTGACCACCTATTTCAGCTGGCGATACGTCTTCTTCGGCGAGGTCGTGATCATGGCGATCGTATTGCTTTTCGTGAAGAAGGTCACCGATACGAGCACGCCGCAGAAGATCAAGGTCGACGTGCTCAGCGTGCTGCTTTCGGCCATCGGGCTCGTGCTCATCGTGTTCGGGATGCTGCAGAGCAAGACCTGGGGCTGGATTCTGCCCGAGCATCCACCCGAGATCAATGGCGTGAAGATCGAGCCGCTCGGCCTCTCGCTCGTGCCGTACTTCATCCTCGGCGGCGCCCTGCTGCTGTGGCTGTTCGTCGTTCGGCAGCGATACCTGCTTCGAGTCGGCCGGCCGCCGTTGGTGCAGATCTCCATGTTCCGAATCGCGCAGCTGCGGGCCGGACTTTCGGTTCTGGCGGCGCAGTACGCAATCACCGCCGGTATCTTCTTCATGATTCCGGTGTACCTGCAGATGACGCTGGGGCTCGACGCCCTCAGCACCGGCTTGAAGATCTTTCCGTTGTCGATTTCGCTGATCGTCTTCTCGATCGTGGGCACTCGGCTCACAGCGTTCTGGGCGCCGCGCCGCATTGTGCGACTCGGCCAGATCATTCTGATCGGCGCATCCATCTTCTTGCTGGCGTCGGTGTCGCTCGACCTGAAGACGGTGCAATTCGCCGTGGGCATGTTTCTCGCCGGGGCGGCTCTGGGGCTGCTGGCGTCACAGCTCGGCAACGTGAATATGTCGTCGGTCACTGAAGAGCAGACCAGCGAGGTCGGCGGCCTGCAGGGCGTGTTTCAGAATCTGGGTTCGTCGCTGGGCACCGCCCTGATCGGCTCGGTGCTGATCGGATCGCTCGCCACGGGCTTTTTGAGCACGGTGAGCTCCAGCGACCTGCCCGCATCGGTGAAGTCGCAGGTGAGTGAAGGCACGCAAGCGGGGGTGGAGATCGTGCCGGTGTCGAGTGTCGCAGATATTGCGCAGAAGGCTGGCGCGACCACCGCCGAGGCCGATCAGCTCACCACGTTGTACAGCGACTCGCAGGTTTCAGCTCTGCGCCTGTCGTTCTTCGTGCTGACCGTGATAGCGATTGTCTCGTTGTTGTTCTCGAAGAACATCCCGACCCAGCTGGTGGGCGGTGGGGCGAAGAAGCCCCGGCGTGAACGCGCTCGCCGAGAATCCAGGCGCGCTTAGAATCGCCCTGGGCAGTACACCTAGATCGCGCCGAGTGTGTCGGCCGGGCGGTAGAAACGGCAGATGGCCGCCGCCGCGAGGGCGAACACCAGGGGAAGCGCACAGAACACCAGCAGGTCGGTGGCCTGGAGTTCGCCGAGGGTGGTTGCATTGAGCACGAGGCCGAGCGCGCTGATGATGCCGGCGTCGAGCGAGAGCACGATGGCGATACGGTTTCCGTCGCGAAAGCCGTACACGATTACGGCCACGCTCACGAGAAAGATCACGAGCGTCAGCAGAAAGGTCCAAATCGAGATCACGAGAGAGAGCCTAGCAACAGGTCACGCGAGCGCACTTCCGCGCATGACGAAGCGAACCGCGGGGTGGCGTGCCCGCTATCGGACTCCGCCGGAAGAGCCCGGATGCACGTCGGCGTCGAGTTCGAGCGACGCCGCGAGCTTGGTCAGCAGTACGGCGAGTGCTTCGCGCTCGGCAGGTTCGAGACCGCCGAGCAAAGCTGCCTCGTTCGCCTCGCTGACCTGGCGCAGGCTGTTCATCGTGGCGATTCCGGCATCGGTGAGATGGAGCTCGTAGTTTCGGCGATCGGCCGCGCTGCGTGCACGGGTGAGGAGGCCGGCCGATTCGAGGGTGTCGATGAGCGCGACCATGCGGCTTGGTTGGGTGCCCAGCCGGTGTGACAGTGCGCGTTGGCTCATGCCAGGCTCCCGCGCGAGCAGCCGCAGCACCCCGGCCTCGTTCGGGCTCAGCCCGATGCCTGCGGTTTTCGACGCGAACGAGTCGGCGGCGATGCTGCCGAGCTGACTCAGCAGAAACGGAACGCGGGAGGTGGAAGAGGGGTGCGGCACTCTGTGATCATAGCATCTTGCTGTAATCATTCATCTGTGTAACGATTACTCTATGAACTCATCAGCTCAGGATGCCGAACTCACCCAGGATCGGCCCCACGCAACAGGCGGCCCCAACCCCGGAATGCTGGCGATCGTTACGCTGGGGCTCACCCTGCTCGGCCTGCTCCTCGGCGGGCTGCTGTCGGGCGGGGCGACCCTGTCGTCGCCGTTCACCGACAGCGTTACCGTTGCTGCACGGTTGCAGCAACACCCGGATGCCGTGCGTGTGGCGTCGCTCATCCAGTTCGGCTCGGCCATTCCGCTCGGCATCTTTGCCGCAACGGTGTACGCCAGGCAGCTTCGACTCGGTGTTCGGGTGCCGGGCCCGGCGATCAGCTACTTCGGCGGAATCTTCGCGTCGGTCATGCTGGCGTTCTCGGCGTTAGTGGGCTGGGTCACCGGCCGGCCCGAGGTGACCGGCGACGCATCGCTGACGCACGCTCTCGCCTATCTGTCGTTTCTCCTCGGAGGTGTGGGCTTCGTCGTGGGCCTCGGGCTGCTGATCGCCGGCATCGCGGTGCCCGCGCTCATCCTGGGTCTCGTGCCAAAGTGGCTCGCCTGGGTAGGGCTCGTCATCGCCGTGCTCTCTGAGCTCAGTTTCTTGTCGCTGGCGCTCGATCCGCTGCAGTTTCTGTTGCCGATCGGGCGATTCGGTGGGCTCGCCTGGCTCGTCGCGGTGGGGTTTCTGCTGCCGCGTACACGGGCGGCAGCCCGCGTGACCAGGCGGTCAGCAGCGCGGTGACCACGGGCGGTGCGGCTGGTCGGAAGCGTGAGGGCGGCAGCGCCCGGGCTGGAGCCGTGAGGCCGTCAGCGCCCGGGCAGAAGCGCCTGCTCAGCAGTCCGGCAGGTCGAGCAGGTTGTTGCGCGGAGTGTCGTCGCGATCAGCGCGCAGGTAGCCGCCACCGGCATCCGTGGTGTGCATGACCGCGGCGCGCTGATTCGGCCACGCCACGACGTAGGTGTACTCGCCGACCTCGATATCGAGAATGACATCGGCTGCAGAGAGCAGAACTCCGGGCTGGTCGTCGCAGCCGAAGTGCGTGATGTAGCCGGTGGCGCTTTTTCTCGTTGCTGTAACACGTCGAACAGTCATGGTGCGCTCCCGTCGGCCCCGATCTGCGTGCTTCGCGCAGGCTCTCGTCAGCCCACAAACTAGCTCCGTGATGACAGATAACCCTGCCAGGCGGCACCGCTTTTCTGAGCATTCGCACACCGGCGCGAAGGTGGCCGGAAGGTGCCGGTGCGTGCCGAACCACATGTCGCTCAGCCGTTCGAGCACCAGTTCGGCTGGCTTCCATTCACCGTGCTGACCGTGGTTCCGTCGGCGAGGTCGACGAAGCTGATGTGTGATGGCGCGCTGGTTACGGCGGCGTAGCGGCCGTTCGGGGCGAGACACATCCCGCCCAGTGGATGCCCGGCAAGGGGCGAACTCGAAGAGAGCGCAAATGGCGTGCTCGCAGGGGGAGTGGTGCCCAGATCGGTCGCCGTGCTCACTCCGGCCTGAGTCGTGACCAGCCTTTTGGTGCCGGGTACGAAGCCGTTGAGCGTCTGGGCGGCGCCGACGACCACCGCGCCAGACGTGCCTTCGCGCTCGCCGAGGGTGTCGATGAGTTGCAGCGCCGACCCGGGTTGCGCCGACCCGGCCGCGAGGGCCACCAGCGAGGTCGTACCCGGCACGAACATCCAATCGCGGGCACTGAGCTGTTCGTGATCGGCACCCGTGATGGGTATCGCATAATCTTGCCCGCGTGTGAGGTCGTACGCGAAGAGCTGGTCGGGGGGTGTCTGGTACTGCGGCGACGGTGCCGGCGAGAACGTGTAGCCGAAGAGATTGCTGCCGGGCGAGGCTTGCAGGCTGGTGACGGTTCCGGCGCCGGCGAGTTGCACGGGAATCGCGGTGCCGCCGGTGAGCGAGACGATCGTCAGAGCATCCGTGTCGTCGTCGTTGATCGTGTTGACCACGAGTGAGTTCGCGAACGCCACGAACTGGCGGATGTGCGGGGCGCTGAACACCGTGATCGCATCGCCGCCCGACAGTGGTACCGACTTGATGGCATCATTGGTGCCCTCACCGGCCGACGTCGCCAGAAAGTACATCACCGGATCGGGGGTGGTGAAGGAGTAGCTGAAGGTTGAAGAAGCACCTGCCGAAATGCTTTTCACGTCGCGAACGTTCACCGTATAGCTGGTGTTGTACCTCAGTACATCGGTGAATTGAACGTCGAGGCTGTTCGCGGTGACGGTGGTGGTGGCGTTGGCCGCCGGCGTGATACTCACCTGGTCGGCCGCCACTGCAGCGAGAGGCTCGTTCGACTGCAACAGCAGACGCTGACCTGCTCGTTCGACGCTGGTGCCGAGGTTGATCTGGGCCGAGGTGAGGTGCGGCCCTTGGGCCAGGTTGGCGCCGATCAGGGTCACCATGAGCAGCGCGATCACTGCGGTGCTGCCGTACAGCAGACGCCTGAAGCGGCGCGCGGGTGCGGCGTCGGGGTGGCGCCCCCGCGCGGGCATGTTCTGCTCAGTAGACATACGGCTCCGACGGCTGGCTGATGGCCGTGATGCTGTCGGGCTGCAGAACCGTGGTCGCGGTGCTGAGCACGCTGGGGTTCGCCTCGAACGAACCGACCGCCGTGACCCAACTGTCGGTGGGGTACGTTTTGGACCATCCGGGGTCGTAGACCGGCACGCCCACCGGCTGGGCGTCGACGGCGCAGCAGGTGATCACGAACCGCGCCACATAGAACACATTGTCGGGGTCGTCGGTGTCGGGCGTCACGAATCCCGTCAGGGTCGCCGTCGTGCCGGTCAGCACGTCGGCCCCGACACCCTGCCGAATGAGGGTGGCCCAGTCTTTGACCGTATATGCCGAGGTGTCGCCCGTCGCGCTCTCGGCCGTGCCGCCGGAGGTCAGGGTGTTCGACGAGCCGTTCAGGCTGCGCTGTTCCACTGCGGCCGTGGTGAGAGTGGCGGGCGGTACGACGAGCAAGGTCACAATCGAGGCCGCGATCACCACAAGGGCGAGCGCAGCGCCAGAGATCGCGAGAAACGATCGGCGGGGCGCCGGGGTGAGCCGGGCATCCGGATGCTCGTGCTGTTCATGCTCGTCAGCACGGGGTACGGCCGCCAGCGCACCGACGATCAGCACTACCGCGATGCCGGCCATGATCATCGTGAACACGTAATACCGCGGGTGGATGTACAGCCCCAGCTGACCCGTCACCCCCAGCCACACGGTCGCGACCACCGCGATCATGACCAGGGCGAGCCCTTTCCATCTCGAAACCAGCCGGCTAAACGACAAGATTCACCGCCAGCCCGATCGACGCCGCGCACACCGCGATCAGCACGCTCACCTGAACCAGGGTCTTACTGGTGAAGGTCGTGCGCATCAGCGCGAGCATCTTCACGTCGATCATCGGCCCGAAGATCAAGAACGCCACGATGCCCCCGGGTAAGAACGTCGAACCGAACGAGAGGATGAAGAAGGCGTCGACGTTCGAGCAGATCGCTACGACGAATGCGAGGGCCATCAGCGCGAGAACCGACCACAGTGGGTTGCTGCCGAGCGTCACGAGCAGGTTGCGCGACACGGCCACTTGGATGAGCCCCGCGATGCCGGCTCCGACGAAGAGAGCCGGCATCATGGCGCTCGATTCGCGCGCGAAGGAGAGGAACGTGCGCTGCAGCTTGCTGCCGTTTTCGGCGTGCGCATCCACCGCACAGGCGGCCTGGAACGTGGGCGTGAGCAGGTTGCCGGGGGAGGGATGCTTGCTGTAGATCCAGCCGACGAGGTTCGCGATCACCAGCCCACCGATGATGCGGGTGATGAGAATTCCGTCGCTCCAGCCGAAGGCCTGGTAGGTCGTGATGATCGTGATCGGGTTGATGATCGGGGCTGCGAACAAGAACGTCATCGAGTCGGCCACGGTCAATCCGCTCACGATCAAACCCCGTGTGAGCGGCACGTTGCCGCACTCGCAGACCGGCAGCAGCACGCCCAACAGCGACACCGTCAGACGCCTCAGCCCTGCGTTTTTCGGCATTCGCCGCAGCAGAAAGCCTTCGGGCAGCCAGATCTGCACCACCGCCGAGAGCAGTATGCCGAGAATGACGAACGGCAGCGACTCGATGATCACGCTGGTCGAGAGCGTGACGAAGTCGCGCGCCGGGTCGGTCATCCAGGCCGTCACCGACGCCGGGGTGAACAACCGGATGCCGAGCAGCGCCAGCACGCAGACGATGCCGACCGTCGGCGCCCAGCGCCACTCCGAGCGGGTCAACTCACGCAGGGTGGGCGCTGGCGTCAGGGTGCGGCTCAGTGCTGTCTCCGTTGCGTCTGTCGTTCAGCGGGTTCCGTCATTCAGACCGCGTTGGCTCCTCCAGCTAAGCATCGCTGGCTGGGTGATTCATTTGCTGCTGACGGCCGCCGTGATGGCATTCACATTATCGGTCATCCAGGTAATGAAGTCGTCGCCGGCCGGCAGCGTCTCGGTGACTGGTACCACGGCGACTCCGGCGGCCTTCGCAGCGTTCAGAACAGCTTCGGTCTGCGGCCCGCTCGTCTGCGAGTTGTAGGCGAGCACGTCAACGGAATTGCTGCTGAACAGGGCGAGCGTCTGCGACAGCACATCCGGCGCCACATCGGTGCCCTCTTCGATGGCCTGGGTGAATGCTTCGGGCGTCTTGTTCGTCAGACCCATCGCGGTGAGCATGTACAGCGGCACCGGTTCGGTGATTGCCGCGCCTTTACCGGCGGACTCCGCCTTGGTTGCGGCCTCGGCGGCTTCTATCGTGGCTAGTTTCGACTGGAAGGCTGTCGAATTGGCAGTGAAGGTAGCGGCATCCGCGGGGTCGGCGGCCTTCAGCGCGTCGGTAAGTTTATCGACCACCTTGCTGACCGTGGGCATGTCGTACCAGACGTGCTCGTTGAACGCGCCATCGGCGGGGTTTTGGTCGATACCTGAGATATCGGCGGCGTTGAGCACGGTGGCGCCGGCGTTGTTCGCGCTGCTGAGCATCGTGTCGACGAAGTCGTCATAGCCGCCTCCGTTCTCGATGACGATTTTCGCCTTCGAGAGCGCCAGCTGGTTCTGGGCGTCGGCCTGGTACTCGTGCGGGTCTTTGTCGGGATCGTCGATGATCGAGGTCACGGTCACCGCGTTTCCGCCGACCTGCGCGGCGATGTCGCCGTAGACGTTCGTCGACGCGACGATGGGGATGGGCGTGCCGTCGGCGCCGGCCGAAGCCGTCGAACCTGCTGCCACCGTGGCATTGGCCGAGCATCCGGTCAGGGCGAGAGCCAGAACGGCGAGAGCAGCGGGGGCGGCGGCGAGAGGTGCGAGCCGGTGAATACGAGGCATGGAGAGAACCAATCTGTGGTCAGTGCGGCGTGTGCCGGGTGTGGGCGCTTCGCGCGGCCTGTGATGGCTGCGCTCGCCCTAAGTGTAATGAGATTCATTATCAATTAAGAAATCGGGGGCTGGCTGGCCTCGATGGCAGGTCTGGGGCCTCAGTATGGAATCGGCGGGATGACCGTGCGCGGGAATCGACTGAGAGCATTGACCCGGCGGCACCGGCACGACGACTCCGGTGCGACAGCACCGGATTGAGAGCAAAGGGTTCGACACGATGAACGGCGAAGAGGTGCTGGTGACGGGCGGGTCGGGTTTTCTGGCCGCGCATTGCATCCTGCACCTGCTCGACGCGGGCTATCGCGTTCGCACAACCGTGCGCGCGCCGAGTCGCGAGGCAGAGGTGCGGGCTCTCGTCGCATCACGTGGCGCCACCGCGGTCGATCGGCTCTCCGTCTTCACCGCAGATCTGACAGCGACGGCCGGGTGGCCCGAAGCGGCGGCGGGATGCTCGTTCGTGCTTCATGTCGCGTCGCCGTATCCACGGGCCGAACCAGACAACCCGAACACTGTCGTCGTCCCCGCTCGCGACGGAACGATTCGTGTCTTGCGCGCCGCGCGCGATGCCGGGGTGAAGCGCGTGGTCATCACCTCGTCGTTCGGTGCGATCGGGTACGGCCCGTCCGTGTCAGAGAATGCTGATCGAAGTAGGGGCAAGCCCCGCGCCGGCGTCGGTCGGCTGTTCGATGAGACCGATTGGTCGGCCACCAACGGTGAGGCGGGTGCGTTCATCTGGTCGAAAACGCTCGCCGAGCGGGCCGCCTGGAAGTTCATCCAGAGTGAGGGCGGTGACCTGGAGTTGTCGGTGATCAACCCGGTCGCGCTCTTCGGCCCGGTTCTCGGGCCTCGGCTCTCAACCTCCGTGGCATTGCTGCAAAACCTCTTGAACGGCACCATTTCGCCTCTGCCGCACGCGTCGATTTCGGCCGTGGATGTGCGCGATGTGGCCGAGCTGCACCTGCGGGCCATGACGCATCCGGATGCCGCGGGCGAGCGGTTCATCGCATCAACAGGCTCACCCCTGACCTATCTTCAGATCGCCCAGCTGCTGAAATCGCGCCTAGGAGACGACGCCAACCGCGTGCCGACACGCCAGCTGCCCGACTGGATGGCATGGATCGTGTCGCCGTTCACCCCGGAGATCGGCGCGATTCTGCCGCAACTCGGGCCGCCGAAGGTTGTCAGCAATGCGAAGGCGAAACGCGTTCTCGGCTGGGCGCCGAGAACCAATGTCGAGGCGATCCTCGCCTGTGCCGAGAGTCTGCTCGCGCGAGGGCTGGTGACTGCGCGCCGGTGACCCGCGGCGGATGCTGGCGATCAACGCGGCCCGTGCCTGGACCAGAGGCGAAGTCCCGATGACGAGACGTCGGCGCACTGCGTCGTGCCGAGCGTCCAGAACGTGAGCGCGACCACGCGCCTTACGCTCACCGATCGCAGTCGTCGGCTCATCATTCTGGTCACCGTTCGGCAGGGATGATCGCGCGTATTTGCGCAGTATGCGCAAATAGCTAGCCCACGGTTGCGCAAAAAGAAGAGATGTGGTCGACTCGACGCGACAACCGATGAAGGTAGGAACCGTGACGGATGAGATTTCGGTGATGGAGAACGATGTGCGCACCGACCGCGGGTACGGCGATGAGCAGCTCGACACGATGGCCGCGATCGAGCGTCGCGTCTTGTGGCTGTCGACATCGATCATCCATCACGCCAACAAGGTGCGCGAGAACACCTCTGGCATCAAGGTCGGCGGGCATCAGGCCTCGAGCGCGTCGATCAATACGATCATGACGTCACTCTGGTTCGGGCAGTTGCGTGCTGAAGACCGAGTGTCGGTGAAGCCGCACGCGTCGCCGGTGCTGCATGCCATCAACTACCTGCTCGGCAGCCTCGATGAGACGTATCTGACGACGTTGCGTCAGTTCGGCGGCCTGCAGAGCTACCCCAGCCGGTCGAAAGACCCCGATCCGGTGGACTATTCGACGGGTTCGGTGGGCATCGGTGCGACGGCGCCGATCTGGGGCGCCATCTCACGCCGCTACACCGAAACGATCACCGGCATTCCGAACCGGGGCCGACAGTATTCGCTGGTCGGTGATGCTGAGCTCGACGAGGGTGCGATCTGGGAGGCGGTGCTCGATCAGAGCGTGCCCGACCTCGGCGAGATCGTCTGGATCGTCGACCTGAACAGGCAGTCCCTCGACCGGGTGGTGCCGAACATCGCGGCGGGCAAGATCCAGCGCATGTTCGAGGCGGCCGGCTGGCAGGTCATAACCGTGCGCTTCGGCAGCCTGCTCGAGAGTCTCTTCGAGCGTGATGGTGGAGGCGCGCTGCGCGCGAGGATCATCGACATGTCGAATCCCGAGTACCAGCGGCTGTTGCGTTGCTCGGCAGCAGAGCTGCGCGACCGCCTTCCGGGCGCCGGTGCGGGCAGTGCGGCGATCGCCGACCTGACCCGCGACATCGACGACGAGACGCTGTTGCTGGCGATCCGCAACCTCGGTGGCCACGATCTCGCAGCATTGCGGGCGGCCTACGCCCAGATCGACGACACCCGCCCCACAGTCATCATCGCGTACACCGTCAAAGGGTACGGGCTGCCGACCGAGGGTCATCCGCAGAATCACTCGTCGCTGCTCACCGTCGACCAGTATCAGGCCCTTGCCGCGCGGTTGGGTGAAGACGCGTCGAGTCCGTGGCGGCGTTTCACGCCGGCAACGGCCGAAGGCGTGCTCTGCGCCGCGACAGCCGAGCGGATGCACCGCGAACCGATCGAACAGACCGCGCCTCCAGCGATCCCCACCGACTTCGGGCGCACTCCCTCAGGCACCGCGACCACCCAGGCAGCGCTCGGCCGTGCGCTGCTCGACCTGACCCGCGCGGCACCAGAGGCTGCCCGCCGGGTCGTGACCGTCAGCCCCGACGTGAGCTCGAGTACGAACCTCGCCGGCTGGCTGAACAAGGTCGGAGTGTGGTCGACCGAAGAGCGGCAGGACTGGTTCAGCGACGACGCCGAGACCATCATGCACTGGCGGGAGAAACCGACCGGCCAGCACATCGAACTCGGCATCGCCGAGGTGAACCTGGTCAGTCTGATCGGCGAACTCGGCGCGACCTGGAGTCGCTGGGGCCAACCGCTGTTCCCGATCGGAGTGCTCTACGATCCGTTCGTCGAACGCGCTCTCGAGCCCTGGTCGTACGGCATCTATGCCGGTGGCCAGTCGATCCTCGTCGGCACGCCGTCGGGTGTGACGCTGGCGCCCGAGGGCGGCGCCCACCAATCGATCACGACTCCCTCGATCGGGCTGGAGCAGCCGAACTGCATCAGCTACGAACCCGCGTTCGCCCTCGATGTCGAGTGGACACTGCTGGCTTCGATGGCCCAGATGGGCCGCGAGGGCGGCACATCGGCGTACCTGCGGCTGTCGACGAAACCCATCGACCAATTGCTCGCCGCCGTGCCTGACGATCCGGCAGCCCGTGAACGCCGCCGTAGGCAGGTCGTCGCGGGCGGTTACCTGCTCCGCTCGGCGCCTCACCCCGTGGCGACGATCGTGACGATGGGGGCGCTGGTTCCGGATGCACTTTCCGCCGCCGATCGTCTCGAATCCCTCGGCGCGCCTGTCGACGTGCTGTGCGTCACGAGTCCCGGTCTGCTCTACGAGGCCCTTCAAGGCCGAAACGGACAGGAAAAGGGCGCCGAGACGTGGATTCTCGATCAGATTCTGCCCCGCGAGAAGGCGGTGCCCATGGTGACCGTGCTCGACGGGCATCCGCACACCCTGGCCTTTCTGGCGGGCGTGAATCAGGTGAAGAGCCGCAACCTCGGCGTGAGTCACTTCGGTCAGGCCGGTAGCATTGAAGACGTTTACCGGTATCACGGCATCGACACCGACAGCATCGTGCGTGCGACCCTCGACGTGATCGCGTGAGCGCGTGACAGTGCTGTAACGTGCTTGCGGCAGGCAGGTCGTCACTCGAAATCACTACGACCCGTTGCCGCACAGTCTGGGTGGGGGGAGGCGTCAGGCCGTGAACGCCTTGTGGCCGAGCATGGATGGCCGTGGCCCCACGTAGCGCATCCGGGGGTTCTGAGGCTCGTCGTTCAGAGAATCGACTGCCCCCTCGAACCACTCCTGGTACGTCACACCGTCGTGCCACGAAGAACTCAGCGCCCGTGTCAGCACACCATGCGTCACGCCGTCGTGCGTTTCTTCGCGGGCCTTCTGCGACGTCATCGAGGCAGAGATGAAGAGCCGCGAGGGTGCGGCGCCGCCAGGCCGGTTGATGATCGGTTCGACGTTGCGCGACGCCATGATCCCCTCCAGAATCGTGTCAGACGAGCAGGTGTCGGCGATCGCAACGACCCGCGCCTTGTCAGGCAGCTTGGTCCACAGGTCTGCGAAGAAGTCGTCAACGAGGCCTCCGTCGCTTGCGGCGAGAACTTCGTCGACCGCATCGTCGAGCGGGTCGTCGCCATCGTTTCCGTGGTGCGGTTTGCCCGAGTCGGGGGCTGCTTGGAATCCGTGCCCGCAGAACATCATGACGAACAAGCCGCCTGGCCCCAATTGCGTCGCCAGGTAGTTGAGTGTCGACGTGATGTGGGCGACGGTCGTGAGCTCGGGTGATCGAAGCACAACGGTCGCGAACGCGTCGCCGAGCGTTGCCAGCTGGTGGTTGAGTGTCTCGCGGTACCACTTCAGGTCGGCATCGACGTGGATGGCGTTGAAAGAGTACTGCTCGCCGAGATAGTCGATTGTGCCCGGATCTGGCACCCCAACGAGCAACGCGATAGCCTTCTTGGTCATCCGGCTGGGCTTTGCGTTGTGGCGGGGGTGGGGCTGGCAGGCGCGCTCGGGCTGGGCGTTGACGTCGCTGTGGGGCTTGGGGTGGGCGGCAAGGCGGGTCTATCGGATTCCGCACTCGAGAAGGCCAGCGCAAGGCAGCCGGCGAGTAGTGCCCCACCAACGATGAGCACCATGATTGTGCCACGAACGCTGCGAAGCTCTTTGACCAATCCGGTCAAAGCGGTGATGGTTTCGGGAGCAACGGAGCCGATGAGTCCGCGGTCGACGACGGTGAGGCCCGCCGAGGTGGCGCGGCGCCGTTGTCGACCGCGAACCTCGATGGCCGCAAGCCAGGTGCCGAGGCTGAGCATGATGACCGAGATGGTGATGGTGAGCAGAATCACCAGTGCCTCGATGCGGGCCGACCACCGACCATCGACGTAGATGTTCTCTGGCGTCGTGACGAATGAGGCGGCGGATTCGGGTAATGCGATGCGAACGACAATGGAGTAGGCGATGGCGATCACAGCCAGCGCGAACACGGAGATCAGGCCGAGCGTGACATACGCGAACGGTCCGTCCCACTCGCCGATCGCGACCTCCACAGGCTGGTCTTGTCCCTTCCCGTCACCGCCGTTCTTCACAGTGCCGTCGTCTTTCTCGACCGCGGGCAGGGCGACCTTCAGCGTGTTCGATTTCCCATCCTCGGTTCCGACTTTCGCGAAAACGAGGTACACGCCGAATTTCGAATCGTCTGCGGCGAACTTTATCGATGCCTTGTCGTCGTATTCCGGCTTCGGCTGGGGAGCGGTGCCGTCGGCACTGAATGACCAGCGCTGTTTCGTGACCGCATCCGTCACACCCTCGGGCGCCGCGCAGGTCAATGTCACCGCGGTGCCCGTGTCGACGGCGAGCCGGGTGCCGTTTTCTTGCGAAGTGTCGGCATCCCCGCCGTCTGAGAGTGCCGAGAGTGTGAGTGCGACGACCATGACACCCCCCCATGGACCACAGCCGATGATGTGAATCCTCTCAGAATAGGCTCGCCAAACCCGAGGCACTATCACCCATTCGGGGGCTGGTAGAAGCATGCCTCGAGGCTGACTCGGCGAATTCTCTTGTGCTCCCGGAGACGGCACGTTCCTCCGCGAGTCTGAGCGTTTGGTTCGCGAAGGCATCGAGTGGTGACCGCCCGCGGTGATGTCGTCTGGGTTGATTTTGGATCTCCGCGCGGCTCCGAGCCGGCAAAGATCCGCCCCGCGATCGTCGTACAAGAGGACTGGCTGTTGGCGACGAGTATTGCCACTGTGCAGGTCGTCCCGCTGACGTCGAACACTGCCCTCGAGGCGTTCCCCGGAAACGTCCTTCTACCTGCCGAGGCCTCCGGGCTCGAGAAAGACTCGGTCGCTGTCGTCTCCCAGGTCGGCCCTGTGAGTCGGGAGTTCCTCCAGCCCTACGCCGCCGGTCATGTCCCCGCGTACCTGCTAGCCGAGATCGCCTCCGGCATTCGACTCGTACTCGGTGTGTAGAGTCGCCGGCAACGACCGGGGCTGGGGTCAGGCAATGCGCCGTGATCAGTGCGTCGATACCCCAGGTACGCACGACGTCAACGGGCGCATGGCAGACGGCCCTACCTGCCGTTGGCCGGTGAGGCGATAATGTGTAGATGCGTGCATGGAGCGTAGACGACGACACACACCGGTTGCTGCTCGGCGAGAAGCCGGCGCCAGAACCAGGCCCGGCTGAGATCGTGGTGAAGGTGCAGGCATGTGGGGTCTGCAGAACCGATCTGCACGTCATCGACGCCGACCTGCCGATGCACATCGCCCACGTCACCCCGGGCCATCAGGTCGTCGGCACCGTCGTAGAACAGGGTGCGGATGCTCGACTGCACCCGATCGGAACACGTGTCGGTGTGGCGTGGCTCGGCGGAACCTGCGGTGTGTGCGAGTGGTGCACCAGCGGCAGGGAGAATCTGTGCCCTGAGTCGACCTACACCGGCTGGGATTCCGATGGCGGGTATGCCGAATACGTCAGTGTGCGGCAGTCGTTCGCTTACCCGCTGCCCGACGATGACGCACCTGAGGCCATCGCGCCACTGCTGTGCGCGGGTATCATCGGCTTTCGGGCGCTGAGCAGGGCCCAGCTGCCGCCGGGCGGAAGGCTCGGCATTTACGGCTACGGCTCGAGCGGCCACATCACGGCCCAACTCGCGAAGGCTGCCGGAGCCGAGATCGTCGTGATGACGCGGGGCGAAGGCAACCAGGCCCTCGCTCGGCGCCTCGGTGCGGCTTTCGTGGGCGGCGAACGCGATCAGCCTCCCTCTCCCGTCGATTCCGCGATCATCTTCGCGCCCGCGGGTGACCTGGTGCCGGTGGCGCTCGCCGCGACGAAGCGAGGCGGAACTGTGGTTTCGGCGGGCATCCACATGTCTGAATTGCCACCTATCGACTATGACGCGCTGTTGTTCGGTGAGCGAGACCTGCGCAGTGTTCAGGCGAACACCAGACAGGATGGTCGGCAATTCTTGCAGGTGGCGCACAACCTCGGTCTGCGGCCGACGGTGACGACATACCCGTTCGAGCACGCTGATCGGGCCGTCGACGATCTGCGCTCAGGCAGGCTCTCCGGCTCGGCCGTGTTGACGATGTGACACTGGTGGGCCCCGTCGGGCTAGCGAACCTCGTTTTGGCCTCCGTGTTGTGGTTCTTCCTGTCTGCGCTCGCCGTGCACAGGTTCTACCTCGGCCGTATTCGCCAGGCGGTCGTTTTCCTCGTGGTCGATTGGGGCGGCTGGCTCATCTTCTTCGTCTCACACTCGCAGGCTGCGTCTTCCGGTATGGCCGTTGGTGTTGGCATCGTCGGTCTAGCGAACATCCGTATGTTCTTCGACCTCTTCATACCGAGGTGGGCGAGCGAGTACGAGTAATGCCGTACATAGAACGGCCGCGCCGTTACGGGGATGCGGTGGGCCCCGTCGGGCTCGAACCGACGACCCACGGATTAAAAGTCCGATGCTCTACCAACTGAGCTAGAGGCCCTTGACGACTAATCTACCGGGTTCGCCGGGAGAGTTCTAAATCGCGTTCTTCGTTCGTGGCTTCGTTACGGCCGGCAGAAAGAATTTCGCCAGCACGAAACTGGCGATCGCCGTGATCAGCCAGATGATGAGCGTGGCGAGAACCCAGGTGCCGAGGCCGTCGATCTTGATTCCATTGGCGAACAGGGAGGCGATGATCAGCGAAACGAGTGTCGAGACAATTCCGATGCCACCGAGAAACGCGGGTGCGTTTCGCGAGACGAGCTTCAGGATGAGCGGCGAAAGCAGGCTCTGCGCTATGGCGAACACGACCACCGTGATGAGAAACCCTTCCCACGTGAGACTCACCCCGTGCAGCAGCAGCGCGGCGACGACCAAGCCCACACAGGCGGCGGCGAGTGCCACGCCCGCACGAATGAGCCACACCTTGATCTTGATCATTCTCGTCCTCACTCGACAGGCCGCACGTGAAAAGGGCCCGCCCCCCACTCCGTGCACAGTCTCAGAGTAGTGGTCAGTGGCCTGCCCGCCCAGAAGTGGGAATACGGATGTTCGGCAGCGGCCTGCACCCGAAGCGCGATTGCCGAGCATCCGCCGAGGGTTCAGGGTTCGACTGTGGTCGCGGGCGCGTTCTGAAGTAGCGTTACTACGCACGAAAAAGAGAAAGGTTCTGTGGTGGGCGACGAATTTCACAAGCCGACGCTGTTCGCCGGCTCGACATTCGAGGCTTTTCAGGGCGGCGACGACCCTGCGCAGATCTCCCGGCTCGCCCACGACACGGCCGCAGCGCTGTTGAGTCGCGTACGGGCTGATCCTGACCCGGGCGTCATCGACCGTCTCATCGCCTATACCGATGTCAACGGAATCGACGCCATCGCCGAGCTCTGGTCACGGGCATCCGCTCGCTCGCTGCCGGGCGCCCTGTGGCGCATCTACCTGCTGCGCGCGCTGACCCGGCAAGACCCCGTGCAGTCGAGTTTCGTCTTTCAGCGCGGAGCCGACATCTCGTCGACGATCGACCCCGTCGTTGCCGGCGCACAGGCCCCCACCGGGCCCGACGAGATCACCGCGCTTGCCGACCAGATTCTGCGTGGGCTGTTCGAGGGCGACTTCGCGGTTGCGCTCGATCGGGCGGCCGCGTTCTGCCGGTTGATGTCGACCGGATGCGCCAGCCTCGCCGACGACGCCGAACAGGTTTCACCGACCCACGCCAGCGAGCTCACCACGCGTGCGCTGCGGTTTCACTCGATTGCCGCCGAGCTGTCGGCGTGCGCGACCCTGTGGCGTCGGGACAGCCTCGATTGAACCCACCCCAACCACTGGTAAACTATTACGGCCGGGCCGCAGTAACCCCGGGCTCCAAATTTAGCCGCTCCGAGCGGCCTCGCGCCGAGAGGCGTTTCTGCGGCCTGGCTTCAACAATGGCGGCAGCATGAGGCCGTTTCGGTTCGCCGCCATTCTGTGGACGATCGTCGCCCTCGGCCTGAATGCGTACATCCACCTCACCCTGGCGCCGACGGTCACCGACGTATCGGGCCGGCTGATGAATCTCGGCACCCTGTATCTGATCGAAGCCGCTGTGAATACGCTCGCGGCCGTTTTTCTGCTCGTGCGCCCGCGCGTCTGGTCGGCGCTCTTCGCTGTGCTGGTGGCTCTCATCGGCCTGATCACACTGGTGGCGTCAGTGTGGATGCCCCTCCATCTGCCGTTCGGGTTCCCCTCGGTTCCGATGAGTTCATGGACCACAGAGAAAGCCATTTCGGCCGCCGCCCAGTTGTTCGTCGTCATCAGCGGCAGCGTCGTCGCGGTCACCGTTCGACGTCACTGAGAATGCAGCCCGCCCAGCTGACAGAACTTCAGTGTCAAGCCACCACGAGCGCCCACTGCGGCGGCTACAGTCACAGCGAGGTTGCGGAATGACTTCACGTGCCCGTCGGTACCGTGAAAACCCGCTATGCGACGGAGTAATCCGTCTGAGGAAGAGGAGAGGGGGGGATGACCACATGACTCGAGACGATGAGCACGCGTTGTCTGGTGGCTCTGCGCTGAAGGCTCCGAACGACGACGAAGCTCGACCGGTCGAGCCGGCGCCTGCTGCCGCGTCGCCGAGCACGCCGCCGGGGAAGGCACTCTCGCCGGCCGCGGCGGCGGTGCAGTCGCGCTGGTTCACCCGTCCGATGACGATTCTCGTGGCCGCTGCTGCTGCCGTTGCGCTGTTCGTCGGCGGGGGAGTGGTGGGCAATGCACTCAGCTCGAACGCGCCCTCGACGTCAGATGATACGTCGGCCAGTTCGCTGGCCCAGATCTTCTCGGCCGCCGACGTTCAGAGCACCCACAGCACCGTTGCCGGCGGCGGCCAGGCCACCGTCGTCTGGTCGGGTAAGGCCGGTGGCGCGGCGATCGTCGCTCAAGGGCTGCCCTCGCTGCCGTCGGACAAGACCTATGAGGCCTGGTTCATCGACCGCGCCACTGGTGTTGCAACTCCAGCCGGCACCTTCGTGCCCGGCGGAGACGCGACGACGTGGCACGTGCTGAGCGGCACCATGAGCCCGGGCGACACCATCGGCCTCACGGTCGAGCCGGCCAACGGATCGCAAGCCCCCACCACCACGCTCATCCTCGCCGTGCCCTCCACCTGACCGGCACCGCCCCTCCGCCCCCCCCCGCGCCCTCCGCTCGCCGCGCTGGAACCAACACGGCTCGCCGTTGCGCAAAAGCACCTCGAACTCGTTGTCGAGGTGCTTTTGCGCAACGGCGAGCCAGTGACGCCGCGTGTCAGCGCGGCGAACAGCAGAGTGCAGGTTTAGCCGAAGCGGCCAGAGACGTAGTCTTCGGTCTCTTTCATGGTGGGGCTGCCGAAGATGGTGGTTGTGTCGTTGTATTCGATGAGCTTGCCGGGCTTGCCCGTGCCCGCGATGTTGAAGAAGGCCGTGCGGTCTGAGACCCGGCTGGCCTGCTGCATATTGTGCGTCACGATGACGATCGTGTAGTCCTCTTTGAGCTCGGTGATGAGGTCTTCGATCGCGAGCGTCGAGATGGGGTCGAGGGCCGAGCACGGCTCATCCATCAGCAGAACATCCGGCGACACCGTGATGGCGCGGGCGATGCAGAGACGCTGCTGCTGGCCGCCCGAAAGGCCGCCACCCGGCAGGCTGAGCCGGTCTTTGACCTCGTTCCACAGGTTGGCGCCGCGCAGGCCCTTCTCCACCAGGTCGTCACCGTCGCCCTTCGAGAGGCGCCTGTTGTTGAGCTTCAGCCCGGCGAGCACATTGTCGCGAATCGACATGGTCGGAAAGGGGTTCGCCCGCTGGAAGACCATGCCCACCTGGCGGCGCACCATCACCGGGTCGACACCCGAGGCGTAGAGGTTGTTGCCGTCGATCAGCACCTCGCCCTTGACGTGGGCTCCGGGAATCACCTCGTGCATGCGGTTGAGCGTGCGGAGGAAGGTCGACTTGCCGCAGCCCGACGGGCCGATGAAGGCGGTGATGGTTCGGGGTTCGATGGTGATCGTGACCCCTTCGACAGCGAGGAAGTCGCTGTAGTACACGTTCAGGTCGTTGACTTCGATGCGCTTCGACACGTGGTTCCTTTTGCGTAAGTTCGGGTGTGGAGACGAGGGGTGTGGGGCCGCGCGTCTAGCGCATGCCCTTCGGGGCGAAGATCTTGGCGATGATGCGGGCGATGAGGTTCAGAATCACCACGAGAAGCACCAGCAGCAGGGCGGCGCCCCAGGCCGACGCGTTGGATGCCGCAATGTCTTTGCCAGGGAACGCATAACCGGTGTAGGCGAGCACGGGCAGAGTCTGCATCGGCCCGTCGAACGGATTGGCATTGAAGTTGTCAGTGAAGCTCGCGGCCAAGAAGATCGGCGCCGTCTCACCGATGATGCGGGCGACGGCGAGCATGATGCCCGTGATGAGGCCGGCGATCGCCGTCGGCAGCACGATCTTCACGATGGTCGCGAACTTCGACACGCCGAGGGCGAAGGATGCCTCGCGCAGGTCGCCCGGCACGAGCCGCAGCATCTCTTCACAGGCCCGAACCACCGTCGGAATCATCAGCACCGACAACGCGACAGAGGCCGAAAAGCCGCTGAAGGCCTTCGGGCCGACGATGATCGAGAACAGTGAGAATGCGAACAGACCGGCGACGATCGACGGGATGCCCGTCATGACGTCGACCAAGAACGTGACCGTTCGGGCGAGCCACTGTTTCGGCTGCGCGTACTCGACGAGATAGATCGAGGTGAACAACCCGATCGGTACGGAGATGAGTGCGGCGATGCCGGTGATGATGAGCGTGCCGACGATGGCCTGCAAGGCCCCCGGCGTCTGCGTGACCGTCAGAGTGTCCGGGTCGAACGTCGAGGCGCCTACCGAGGTGATGTAACTCCAGCTGATCTCGCTGGCTCCCTGCGCGATGACCGTTGCGAGAGTGGAGACGAGCGGAATCAGCGCGAGCAGGAACGCCACGGTGACAAGGCCGCGCACCAGTCGGTCGGTGGCCTTTCGGCGGTTTTCAACGACCGCCGAGAGGATGCCGAGGGCGACCAGGTAGATGACGGCGGTGAGCACGAGCCAGCCCACCAGAGTGAACCCCACCAGCAGCATGATGAGCGCGGTGACGATGGCCGACCCGCCGAGAACGTAGAGTTCGGCGAAGCGGGGCAGCTGACCCGTGGTCAGAGAGTTGGCGACCGGCCCGGTGGGCTTGACGCGCGGGCTCAAGACGCTCACTTTCCGGCTCCTTCGATGTCGTCCTCTGAAATGTGGCCCTCGGTGTCGACGACGCCTGCCCTGCCAGACCGACCCACAGCATCCATCGCGAGCACGGTTGCGGCGTCGCCGGTGGGAACCTGGCTCAGCGGGCCGGGCATGGAGGGTTTGCCGTTGCCCTTGCTCTTCTTGCGTTTGCCGCTGCCCCCGCTGACGATGAAGCGGGCGATCGAGTTCACCAGCAGTGAGATCACGAACAGCATGAGGCCGGTGCCGATGAGAGCGTCGCGCTGCAGCGTCGTGGCGATCGGAAAGTTCAGGGCGATGTTGGCGGCGATGGTCTGCGAGTTCTGACCCTCGGTGATGAGGCGAACCGACACGAGGATGGCCGGCGAGATGATCAGCGCGATGGCCATCGTCTCACCGAGAGCTCGCCCGAGGCCGAGCAGAGTAGCGCTGACGATGCCCGACTTCGCGTAGGGGAAGACCGAGAGGCGGATCATCTCCCAGCGTGTCGCACCGAGGGCGAGCGCCGCCTCTTCGTGCAACCGCGGTGTCTGCAGGAAGATCTCGCGCGAGATCGAGGTGATGATGGGCAGAATCATGACGGCCAGCACGAGCGCACCGGCGAGAATCGTCGAACCGGTGGTGGTGACGGCGCCGCCGAAGAGCGGAATCCAGCCGAGGTTGGCGCTCAGCCAGTCAGAAAGCGGAAGCAGGAAGGGCCGAATGACGATGATGCCCCAGAGGCCGAAGACGATCGAGGGCACGGCGGCCAGCAGGTCGACCAGGTAGCCGAGGATGCTCGCCAGCCGCCTCGGCGCATAGTGCGAGATGAACAGGGCGATGCCGATGCCGATCGGGGCGCCGAAGAGCAGTGCGATGGCGGCAGACCAGAGCGTGCCCCAGATGAGCGGGCCGACGTAGGCCCAGAAGTTCGGGAAAGCGGCGGTGGGGCCGGTATTCAGCTGGTCGTTCGTCGACCAGTCCGCGGTGATAGCGGGGATGGCGGAGATGATGAGAAAGAGGGCGACACCGGCCAGAATGACCATGATGAGCACGGCTGAACCGGTGCTCAGACCTTTGAAGATGAAGTCACCCGGGCGAACCCGGGTGGAACGCTTGGTGGCGGCGGAGTCTTTCGACCCTCCGCCACCAAGCGGGGTGTTACCGGTGGTCTTCGCTGACGACCCCGACGAGCTCGTGGGAGCAGATTGCACTGAAGTTTTGTCGCTCACAGCGTTCTTTCTTGAGAGTTCGTACGGTTCGATGCGCGAAAGACCGATAGATCAAACTACTACTACTTGACCGTCGCAAGCGAGGTCTGAATCTGCGTCAGCATCGAGTCGGGAACCTGAGCCGATCCGGCGTTCTTCGCGGCGATCTGCTGACCCTGGGTCGAGGCGACGTAGCCGACGTACGACTTGGTCAGAGCGGCCTGTGCGGGGTCTTTGAACGTCGTGCAGACGATCTGGTACGAAAGCAGCGGAATCGGGTAGATGCTCGGGCCGGTCAGCTTGGTGTAGTCGAACTTCTGCGACAGGTCACCGGTCGTGGTCGGAACGGTGGTTGCACCCGCGGCGAATGCTGCGGTCGCGCCAGCCTGGCTGAAGGCGACCTTGTTGACGGTCGCGGCGGTCGCGGTGCCGATGGCACTGTGGTCGGCGTAACCGATGGTGCCGGCTCCGGCGCCCACGGCCTGAACGACGCCCGCGCCACCCTTCTGCGCACTGGTTCCGGCGATCGGCCAGGTGTTCGTGGCCGGGTAGGTCCAGATCGACGGCGCGGTTGCACTGAGGAAGTTGGCGAAGTTCTGGGTGGTGCCCGATCCGTCAGAGCGCGTCACAGTTGTGATGGCCGAGGTCGGAAGGGTAACGCCGGGGTTGTCGGCCGCAATCGCCGGGTCGTTCCAGGTGGTGATCTTCAGAGCGAAGATGTTGGCGATGGTGTTGGTCGACAGGTTCAGTGTCGTCACGCCGGGGAGGTTGTAGATGAGGGCAACACCGTCGAGGTAGACGGGGAGGTTGAGCGAGCCACCGGTGCCGCAGTTCGCCTGCGAGCTGGTCTGCTGAGCGGCCGTGAGGGGCGCGTCGCTGCCCGCGAAGTCGTAGCTGCCGGCGAGCCAGTTGGTGACGCCACCGCCCGAACCCTGCGACTTGTCGTAGTTCACGGTGACACCCTTGACCTGAGAGGTGTATGCCGCGGTCCATGCCGTCTCGGCGTTGGCCTGGGCGCTGGAGCCACCGGCGGTGATGGTGCCGGTGAGGCTGGCGTCGGGAGTCGACACGACGGCGGCGGCGGTGGCAGACGCGCTTGCGGTTGAGGCCGTGGTGCTCGATCCGGTCGTGCTCGACGCACACGCGGAGAGCGCGAGGGCTGCCGCAACGAAAACGGCTCCTGTCGCAGCTACATTTTTGAACTTCACTGTGTTCCCTTCAATTGGGGTAGTCATCAGCACTGCAGAAAAAGAATCGGGCGCAAGTGCTGGCAGGCCGGTGCAGGCCCTCCACGAAGGTAAACCGCAGTCTTAACCACGTTCCCCCCACGTGGTGAACACGAGGTAAACGAGAAGCGACAATCAGGGGTCAAAGCGAAAGCTGACGCACGTGTGTCTCGATGGCGATGATGCCAGAGCCCGGCTGATCGAGCGACAGATGCAGCACCGAGAATCCGGCAACCGGCAGATCGCCCGCACGGCTCAGTGACGCCTGCCGGGTGCCGCCGGCGGCAAGGCCGATCTCACGCACGATTTCGGGCAGCACAGGTCCATGCGAGCAGAGTATGGCGCTGGTGAGTTTGCGCACGCGCTTCGCCACAACGTGCCGTACGTCTGCCGAGCCGTCCTCGAACGCATCCTGGCTGATGAGCGGGGTCTTACGGATGCGAACTTCCGCGGCTTCCGAGAAGGGGGTCACGGTTTCGACGCAACGCTTGGCCGTGCTCGTGATCAGCACTTCGGGGCCGTACGCCCGAAGTGAGGGAACGATGACGTTCGCCTCGGTGCGCCCACGGTGCGTGAGCGTTCGCAGGGCATCCGGGCCGTCGAATTCGTTGCCCGGAATGGTTTTCGCGTGCCGCAAGGCGATCAGCGCGAATGTGCGCAAGACGCCTTGGTCGACGAGCAGCTGAAAACGTTCGAGCACTTCGACATCGCGCTCGTAGCTCAGCGTTTTCTTGGCCTTGCGCAGCGACATCCACTCGAAACCCGCGACCTCTTCGCTCGGCGCGAAATTCGTCGCTGCGGACGACTCCGGGGTCACCTCGGCGGCCCAGTAGTACACGACCTTGTCGCGATTGTTCGGCATCGTGTAGCTCGTGACCCCGAGCGGCACGCCGAGGTCGATGGCGAGCCCGGTTTCTTCGAGCACCTCACGTACGGCCGTTTCGGGCAGCGTTTCGCCCGCCTCTACTTTGCCCTTCGGCAGAGAGACGTCGTTTCGTTGGGCTCGGTGAATGACCAGAATTCGTACTTTGCCGCCGATCACTCGCCAGCAAACCGCCCCCGCGGCGTAAATGGTCAACGAAGGATTCCCGGCCGCTTCCGGCGGGAGGTGAGGTAGTACAGCCGGTCTTGCAGATCGATGAGCTTCTCTCCTGCTTCGTTCTCGGTGTGTCTCGTCCATCCTCCGTCGCTGTCGAGCCACCACGCCATCACGGTGCCCGACATGGCGAGGTCGAACAGCGAGGTCACTTCTTTCAGGTGATCGGGTGCCGTCAGGCGAACGAGCGCTTCAATGCGGCGATCGAGGTTGCGGTGCATCATGTCAGCGCTGCCCATGAAGATCTGCGGGTCGCCGTTGTTCTCGAAGCTGAAGATGCGCGAATGTTCGAGGTATCTGCCGAGAATCGACCTCACTCGAATCGACTCGCTGAGGCCGGGAACACCCGGCTTGATGCCGCAGATGCCGCGCACCCAGATGTCGATGGGCACGCCTGCCTGGCTCGCTCGATAGAGTCCATCGATGATGGCCTCGTCGACGATCGAGTTGAGTTTGATCTTGATGCCGGAGGGCAGGCCTGCCTGGGCATTCGCCGCCTCTTGAGCAATCCGCTTGAGCAGCCCCTTGCGCAGGTGCAGCGGTGCGACAAGGAGTCGTTTGAACTTCTTCTCGATGGCGTACCCCGAGAGCTCGTTGAAAAGCCGGGTCAGGTCTTTGCCCACTTGATCGTCGGTGGTGAACAGCCCGAAGTCTTCGTAGATGCGCGAGGTCTTCGGGTTGTAGTTGCCGGTGCCGATGTGGCTGTAGTGCTTGAGTTTGCCCTTTTCGCGGCGTACGACGAGCGCGAGTTTGCAGTGCGTTTTCAGGCCGACCAGGCCGTAGACGACGTGCACGCCCGCCTTTTCGAGCTTGCGCGCCCACGTGATGTTCGCCTGTTCGTCGAAGCGCGCCTTGATCTCGACGAGAGCGAGCACCTGTTTGCCAGACTCGTCCGCGTCGATGAGTGCCTCGACGATCGGGCTGTCGCCGCTGGTGCGGTAGAGGGTCTGCTTGATGGCCAGCACGTCGGGGTCGGCGGCCGCCTGCTCGAGAAACGCCTGCACGCTGGTCGCGAAGCTCTCGTAGGGGTGGTGAACCAGAATGTCTTGCCGGGCGATCGCCTTGAAGATGTCAGGGCGGGCGTTCGGCTCCGGCGGCAGCAGGTAAACGTTCGTCGTGGGCACGTGCTTCGGGTATTTCAGTTCGGGCCGATCGATTTTGCTCAGCTCGAACAGGCCGCCCAGGTCGAGAGGTGCGGGCAGCCGATACACCTCTTGTTCGGTGACATCGAGTTCACGAACGATGAGACCGAGGGTCACATCATCCATGTCGTCGGTGATCTCGAGCCGGATGGGCGGGCCGAACCTGCGCTTCAGCAGCTCTTTCTCGAGCGCCTGGATGATGCTCTCGGTGTCGTCTTCTTCGATTTCGACGTCTTCGTTGCGGGTGACTCTGAACACGTGGTGCTCGAGCACCTCCATGCCAGGAAACAGGTGGCCGAGATGATTGGCGATGAGGTCTTCGAGGCTGATGAAACGAACGTCTCTGCTGCGGTCTCTGGGGCTCACCCGCACGAACCGCGGCAGCACCTGCGGCACCTTCAGGCGTGCGAATTCCTGGCGGTCGGATTTCGGGTTGCGCACCCGAACCGAGAGGTTCAGCGACAGGCCCGAGATGTAGGGGAATGGATGCGCGGGGTCGACCGCCAGCGGCATGAGTACGGGAAAGATCTCTTCGCTGAACACTTCGGTCAGCCGGTCTTGCTCGGTCTGATCGAGTGAATCCCAGGTGACGATGTGGATGCCCGCCTCATCGAGCGCGGGCTTGACCAGTACCTGGTAGGCACGAGCATGGCGCTCTTGAAGCTCGTGTACCACGAGCGAAATGTCGTCGAGCACCTCCTGCGGGCCGCGCCCCACGTTGGTCGGCACAGCGAGGCCGGTCAGGATGCGGCGTTTCAGCCCGGCGACACGAACCATGAAGAACTCGTCGAGGTTGCTCGAGAAGATCGCCAGGAAGTTGGCTCGCTCGAGCACGGGCAGCGATGGGTCTTCGGCCAGTTCGAGCACACGACGGTTGAAGGCGAGCCAGCTCAATTCGCGATCGAGGTAACGGCCTTCCGGCAGCGCCGGGTCGTTCGGGTCTTCGATGATTTCGAAGTCGTCGTCGAGGTAGTCGCTGCCGACCCCTGCGTCCATGGTGATGTTGTCGCCGTCCATCCCATCATCATGTCACTCGTGAGGGGCTGGTGAGAGTAAACGCCGGATGAACGAGGCCTGGTGCGCTGTGGTCTTACGGAGTGGGCTGGGCAGCACCCTAGCGGGCGTATTGCACGTCGACGGTGTAATCGGTGAAGCCGAGGCTGCGGTAGAGCGGAACAGCGGGGGAGTTGTCTTCTTCGACGTAGAGGGCGGCGCTCGTGCATCCGCGAGCCGTCAGACGCGCCAGACCGCGCTGCATGAGAGCGCGGCCGAGCCCCATTCCGGCATGTTCGCGGTCGACGCCGATCACATAGATCTCGCCGGGTTCGGGTGCGGGTTCGATTTTCAGCCAGTTGTAGCCGATCATGGCGCCGCCGGAGTCTCGCGCGACAAGAAAGTCGTCGGCGTCGAACCATGTCTCCGCCATACGCGCATGCAGGTCGTCGACGGTGAGCCGCCCCTGCTCGGGATGCCCGGCGAACACTCGCGCATTGAGGGCCACCCACGCGTCATCGTCGGCGCCGGGTACGAAGCTGTCGATCGTAACCCCGCTCGGTTCGGTCGTGAGGTACGTGCCGGAGAGCGGCATGCGCAGTTGCAGAAGGCGACGGGCCGCGTGAAACCCGAAACGCTCTGCAAGCGCGCGGGCCGCGGGGTGATCGCCGTGCGACCAGGCGAGGGTGGGAATCGCCACGGGAATGTCGCTCTGAAACGGCTCGAGCAGACGCGAGAGGTAGGAGACATGAGGTTGATGCCGCGAGATCAGTTTTTCTTCGTCGAGCATGTGACGCGTCACGGCCAGGCCGTATCCGCGGCCGCGCAGCGCCGGATCGACGACGAGCTCGAGCGTATCGCCGTTCACCACCGCGGCACCGGCCAGAGTCTCGCCGCTGTAGACCAGGCTGAACACGCAGCGGCCGGCCCGGGCATCCACCAGCGTCTGATCGTTGAAGGGCGGTTGGCTGTCGGCGGCCTGGGCAGATTCGGTCAGCGCCACGAGGTCGCGATAGCCGCGCGACGCCAATAGCGCCTCGCTGTTGCCAGCCCTAAGCGTTTCGAGCTTGAGTGAGTCGGTCATTCTCGTCTTCGAAGAAGTTGAAGCGGTAGCCGACGTTGCGCACCGTGCCGATGAGCGACTCGAGGTCGCCCAGCTTGGCGCGCAGACGCCTCACGTGCACATCGACGGTTCTGGTGCCGCCGAAGTAGTCGTACCCCCACACCTCACTGAGCAACTGCTCGCGAGTGAACACCCGTGACGGGTTGAGTGCGAAGAAGCGCAGCAACTCGAACTCTTTGAAGGTGAGGTCGAGCGGGCGGCCGTGCACGCGGGCCGAATAGCTGGCCTCATCGATGACGACGCCCGACGCCTGGATCTTCGACGACGACTGTTCTTGCACCTGTCGGCCGATGGCGAGGCGGATGCGCGTGTCGACCTCTGCCGGACCGGCTGTTTCGAGCACCACGTCGGCCGCGCCCCATTCGGCGCTCACTGCAGTGAGCCCGCCTTCGGTCAGCACCAGCACGATCGGAACCCCGATGCCCGTGGTCTTCAAGATTTTGCAGAGCGAACGGGCGCTGGCGAGGTCACGGCGGGCGTCGATGAAGATCAGATCGCAATTGGGCGTGTTCACCAATTGCGAGGCTTCGGCCGGAATGTGCCGGGTGCGGTGACTCAGCAGCGAGAGCGCAGGAAGAACCTCTTTGTCGACCGCAGAGGTCAGGATCAACAACTGCGCCACAGAGATCCTCCAGATAATGCTTGCCGTAATACTAGCGGTTTGACCTTGGTGCCCGTCGACAGGGCAGAATGGGCGTGTGAACCTGCTCATCAAAAGCGTGACGCCGATCTGGCTGCTGGCTGCCGTGGGCGCCGTCTTGGTGGGTGTGCTCTCGCACGCCGGCCAATACTTCGTGATGCTGCCCGTCGTGCTGGGAGTCATCGTGATTCTGACCTTCGTGGTGCAACTCGGTCTGAGCAGGCCGGAAGGCTTCGTCGACAGGGTCGCGGCGAGCATCGCGGGCGCGATGGTGATTCTGGCCGCGGCGACGCTAGTGCTTCTGTAGGCGACGCTAGTGCTTCTGTAATTGGCTAATGCTGCTGTGGCCCATTTTCTACGCGGGCGAGGTCATCACGGAGTGACTGTGATGACCTCGTGCTGTGGGCTGGAGCCGCCCCAGTGATTCATGGTGAGGATGTCGAACGTGTAGGTTCCGACGGTCGTCGGCGAACCGGAGATGCGTCCCGTCTGAGCATCGAGGTCAAGACCGGGCGGAAGTGAGCCCATGCTCACTGCGTACAGGGGCTCGAAACCGTCTGCGGTGACGGCCATCGAGGTTCTGCTTGCTCGCCGGATGGAGGTATTCAGCCCGGCGGTGGACATTGCTGGTCGCAGATCGGAGCGCTGGATGTCGCCCGTGACGTAGTCCGGCGTGTAGACGATGCTGCCAGAGATCGCCTCCGCTCGCGCGAGGGAGCCCGTCGGAAGGCTGGCGATGATCCCGGCATCGCCACCGCTCGGATCGACGGCGGTGATTTGGTTGGTGAATTCGTCGGCGATGAAGATGTCGCCGTACGGATCCAGCATGAGGTTGTCGGGTTTGCTCGGCCCGGGCGCGCTCATGATGTTCGTGTCGATCACGCTGCCGTCGGATGCGAACTTTGCAACGTTCCCAGCGCTGTTTGCCGAGTAGACGTCTCCGTGGGAGTCCACCGCGACGTAGACGGGATGAGCGTCTTTCGGCAGCTGTGCGAAGGCTTCTGTCACGGC
>JAODBB010000074.1 GCA_025463745.1 Subtercola sp. | reverse complement strand
GGCATCTCGGTTCACTTCCGCAGCCGCCAACTACATCGACGAACGTACGAGCATCTCGGCCGTCGTCAAAGAGTTCGGCCGCAAGATCTTCCCCGACCACTGGTCGTTCATGCTCGGCGAGGTGGCGCTGTACAGCTTCGTCGTCATCCTTCTCACCGGCACCTTTCTGACGTTCTTCTTCCAGGCCTCCATGGCGCCCGTCACCTACAGCGGGCCCTTCGTGCCGCTGAAGGGTGTCGAGATGTCGGCGGCCATGGACTCGACTCTGAGGATCTCGTTCGAGGTTCGCGGCGGCCTGCTGATCCGCCAGATCCACCACTGGGCGGCACTGTTGTTCATCGCCGCCATCGGGCTGCACATGCTGCGCATCTTCTTCACGGGTGCGTTCCGCAAGCCGCGTGAACTGAACTGGACCATCGGGTTCGTGCTGTTCATCCTCGCCCTCGCAGAAGGCTTCACCGGCTACTCGCTGCCCGACGACCTGCTGTCGGGTAACGGCCTGCGCATCATCGACGGCATGGTCAAGGGAATCCCGTTCGTGGGCACCTGGATCTCCTACCTGATCTTCGGCGGTGAATTCCCTGGCGAACAGATCGTCGGACGCCTCTATACCCTGCACATACTCTTGTTGCCAGCCATCCTCGTCGCCATGATCGGGCTGCATCTGGTGTTCGTCGTGGTGCACAAGCACACGCAGTTCGCCGGCGCCGGCAGAAGCAATCAGAACGTGATCGGTTACCCGGTGCTGCCGGTTTACGCCGCAAAGGCCGGTGGCTTCTTCTTCATCGTGTTCGGCGTTATCGCCCTGATCGCGTCGTTCTTCACAATCAACCCGATCTGGAACTACGGCCCCTACGATCCCTCACCGGTTTCGGCAGGAACCCAGCCCGACTGGTACATCGGTTTCGCCGACGGTGCTCTGCGCCTCATTCCGCCTGGGCTCGAGTCGGTCATCTGGGGTCACACGTATTCGTGGAACATCCTGATTCCGATCGTCGTGCTGGGATTGTTCATCTCGCTCGTCGCGATTTATCCGCTCGTCGAGGGATGGGTCACCGGCGACAAGCGTGAACACCATGTTCTCGACCGGCCGCGCAACGCCCCGACCCGCACCGCGATCGGAGCCGCCGGCGTCACCTTCTACGCCGCCCTGTGGGCCGCCGCGAGTTCCGACCTCATCGCCACGCATTTCGAGCTCTCGATCGAAGCAGTGATCCACTCGATTCAGGCGGCAGCCATCCTCGGGCCCGTCATCGCGTACTTCGTCGCGAAGCGCGTCTGCCTCGCGCTGCAGAAGAAAGACCGCGAGATCGCTCTGCACGGCTTCGAGTCGGGTCGTATCGTCCGCCTGCCCGGCGGCGAGTACATCGAGGTTCACCAGCAGGTCGACGAGTACGAGCGCTGGCGTCTGGTCACCTTCAACGAGTACAAGCCGCTGATGATCCGCCCGAATGCAAAGGGCAAGATCACAAGTACGCAGCGGCTGCGCGCACGCATGTCACGCTGGTTCTTCGAAGACCGCATCGCGCCCGTCACGAAGACCGAGATCGAGCGCCAGTCGCACGGTCACCACTAGTCCCACCCTGCTCCACCGAACGGTGTCGGCCTCCTCACGGGGAGCCCGGCACCGTTTTACGTTTCTCCCCCCCCTCTCCGACACATCGTGGACCGCGGCGCCCTTGGGCTCACCTCACGGAGCAGCGGTGTCCGCGGCTCACGTCGTGGCCGAGGAGAAGCCCCCAGCCAAAGCAATCTCGCCCCCGCCCCCGATCCCCCCCTGCCGCCGCACAATGGCCGCAGTGGGTTGCGCGCACGGCTGCCATACGGGTCCACCGAGTAGCGCTGCTCTGATCGAAGTCGAGCCAACAACGTCCCCCAGCAACAGAACACGTTCAGATCGCTCGCCAGGTGTCGCCTGACCCTAGGCGGAAAATGGCCCGTTTCACCATGGCGGTCGGCCCAACAAAAGGAAGCCCTCCCGTCGCAGTTGCGAACGAAAGGGCTTCCAGACCAGCCCGAGACGCGTTCTAACGGGCGAAGAAGCCGCGGTAGTACTCGTAGGTCCAGCCGACGATGGCGATGAGGATCAGGGCCACACCGACGAAACAGATCCAGGTGCCGACCGCGAGACCGGTGAAGAAGATCGCGAGCGAACCACCCAGGATGATCGGCCACCAGCTCCACGGGCTGTAGAAGCCCATCTCCGGGTCGCCGTCGTCGATGTTCGATGTCACGATGTCTTCGGGCAGCTCGCCGCCCTGAGCGCCATGCACACGGCCGAGGTAGAACGCGATGAAGCCGCCGAGTATCGCGCCGAGCGCGATGCCGATGGTACCCACCCACTCGACATAGCCGTACGAGATCAGCGACCAGGTGATATAAACGGCGTCAGAAAGGAGGAAGAAGCCCGCGAGTATCCAGAAAAGATTGATATTGGCGCGCACGCTACTTCACCCTCTCACTCTGAATGTCGTAGGTCGGTGAATCCGGAGCATCTTTCGCCGGCCCGACGCCGACCGGAACACCCGCTTCGGGATGGTTCAGGTCGAACGCCGGAGACTCGCTGCGAATGCGGGGAATCGAGGTGAAGTTGTGGCGCGGCGGCGGGCACGACGTGGCCCACTCGAGAGAACGGCCGTAACCCCACGGGTCGTTCACCGTGACGCGAGGCGCCTTTCGTGCAGTGATGTACACGTTCAAGAAGAACGGGATCATCGACGACGCGAGCAGGAAGGCACCCACCGTTGAGATCTGGTTCATCCAGGTGAATCCGTCATCGGCCGAATAGGTCGCGTACCGACGCGGCATACCCACGACCCCCAGCCAGTGCTGAATGAGGAACGTTGTATGGAACCCGATGAACAGCAACCAGAAGTGCCATCGGCCGAGTTTCTCGTTGAGCATCTTGCCCGTCCACTTGGGCCACCAGAAGTAGAACCCGCTGAACATGGCGAACACCACGGTGCCGAAGACCACGTAGTGGAAGTGAGCGACGACGAAATAGCTGTCAGAGACGTGGAAGTCGAGCGGCGGCGACGCGAGGATGACGCCCGTCAGACCACCGAACGTGAACGTGATCAAGAAGCCGATCGCCCAGATCATGGGCGTTTCGAACGTCACCGAACCACGCCACATGGTGCCGATCCAGTTGAAGATCTTCACCCCTGTCGGCACCGCGATGAGCATGGTCATCAGGGAGAAGAAGGGCAGCAGCACCGAGCCGGTGACATACATGTGGTGCGCCCACACGGTGACCGAGAGCGCAGCGATGGAGATCGTCGCGTACACGAGCGTCTTGTAACCGAAGATCGGCTTGCGGCTGAATACCGGGAACACCTCGGAGACGATGCCGAAGAACGGCAGCGCGATGATGTACACCTCAGGATGGCCGAAGAACCAGAACAAATGCTGCCAGAGCAACACACCACCGTTGGCCGCATCGTAGATATGCCCGCCGAACACCCTGTCGACGCCGAGCGCGGAAAGCGCAGCGGCCAGAATCGGGAAGGCCATCAGAACGAGGATGGACGTGACGAGGATGTTCCAGGTGAAGATCGGCATGCGGAACATCGTCATGCCGGGCGCACGCATCGTGATGATGGTGGTGATGAAGTTCACCGCGCCCATGATCGTACCGAAACCGCTCAGTACGAGCCCGAATACCCAGAGATTACCGCCGTCTCCTGGTGTGAACGTCGTACTAGATAATGGGGCATACGCGAACCAGCCGAAGGATGCCGCACCCTGCGGGGTGAGGAAGCCGGCGACGGCGATAGCCGAACCGAAGCTGTAGAGCCAGAAGGCCAGACCGTTGAGGCGGGGGAACGCAACATCCGGTGCACCGATCTGCAGCGGCATGAGCACGTTGGCAAAGCCCGCGAACAACGGTGTCGCGAACATCAGCAGCATGATCGTGCCGTGCATGGTGAAGAGCTGGTTGTACTGGTCTTTCGTGGCCAGCAGTTGCTCACCCGGCTCGAAGAGCTGAGCCCGGATGACCAGCGCCATCACTCCGCCGAGGCAGAAGTAGATGAACGACTCGATCAGGTACATGTACCCGATGGTCTTGTGGTCGGTGGAAGTGATCCACTTGACGAATACGTTGCCCTTACGCTCGACCGGCGTCAATTTGGGGGCGGTTAGTGTGCTCATCTTCGCGCCTTACTAGTTCGAGCTCGATGTGATCGCGAGACCGCTCGCCGAGGTGCCGACGGTGTCGGCGATGGTAGCGGGCGTTTGTGCGGGCAGTGCTACGCCGCCTTCATTGAGCGGCGATGTCGTGCCCGGGAGATTCGTGTTGCGGTTGTAGTCGTCACCGAGCTGGCCGACGTTGCCGGCTGCCTTCAGCGAAGCTGTATAGGCATCGAAGTCGGCCTGCGAAACGACCTTCACGTTGAACAGCATGTTGGAGTGATACTCACCGCAGAGCTCGGCGCACTTGCCAGAGAAGGTGCCGATTCGTTCGGGCGTGACGTACATGTAGTTCGTCTTGCCCGGAATCATGTCTTTCTTGTACAAGAAGTCGATGACCCAGAACGAGTGGATGACGTCGCGGGAGTGAAGCTCGATGGTGATCTTCTTGCCGACCGGCAGGTACAGAGTCGGAATCTGACTCTCGACCAGTTGGCCGTTGGGGTCGGTCGGGTTTGCCTGGGCCTGAACACCGGCGGTGTAGGTGTTCTGGTCGACGTAGTTGAAGTCCCATGCCCACTGCTTGCCGTAGACCGAGATCGTCTGGTCGGGCTGAGCATACGGCTGCTCGATGTCGGCCTGGTCTTGGGCGGTGAAGGCGAAGAAGCCGAGAACCAGGATGAGCGGCACGATCGTGTAGAAGATCTCGATCGGCATGTTGTAGCGCAACTGCACCGGCAGGCCGGTCTGGCCACGGCGGCGGCGGAACACGACCACGGCCCAGATGGTGAGCCCCCAGGTGATGACGCCGACCGCGAGCAGCACGATCCATGACGTGACCCAGAGGCCGGTGACCATGCTGGTGTTGTTCGTGGTGTCTGGACTGCCCGGTAGGAAGCCTTGGAGCTGCTCCTGCGAGCAGCCCGCAAGCAGCAGGCCCATGGTCACCATGACGGGAATGGCGACCCATCTAAGACGTCGGTTCGAGCGCACCTGTAACCCTTCGGATGTACTGCTGGCAGATCTTGTGTCAAGTGTATTTGACGCTGCCTAGCCTAATGTGTCGAATTCGGGCTGAATGTTTATCCCCGTGCGGCTGGCAGGTGTGTCTGCATGTACCGAGAGCATGAAAAAGCCCCCGAGATCCGTGTAATCACGGGCCTCGGGGGCAAAGCTGAGCAATTCTACCCAGCGTAGAAATTTTTTTGCTCAGACGGCGTTTGCGGCCGCTGAGCGGTGGGTCGGGATGGGGTCGGACTAGTGGAACGAGTCGCCGCAGGCGCAGCTGCCGCCGGCGTTCGGGTTGTCGATGGTGAAGCCCTGCTTCTGGATGGTGTCTTCGAAATCGATGGTCGCACCATCGAGGTAGGGAACACTCATCTTGTCGACGATCACCTCGACGCCGTCGAAGTCGACCACGCCGTCGCCGTCGAGTTCGCGCTCATCGAAATAGAGCTGGTAGATCAGGCCGGAACAACCGCCCGGCTGTACCGCCACGCGAAGCCGCAGGTCGTCGCGACCTTCTTGGCCCAGCAGGCTGCGAACCTTCGCAGCGGCCTGATCGGTGAGGCCGACCTTGTGCGCCGGCGCGTCTACGGTGGGCCCGCTTTTTACTGCGCTGTCGAGAACCGTGTCGCTCATGTGTGTCTCCTATCGGGTGACAAGTCGTAACCGAAATTCTAAACCTGCAACCTGTGTGCCTGGCGAATCATTCCACTGCGAGGCGAAAATAATTCAGCCGGCGGCCGGGGCTTCATGGCCGGCCAACTCGGCGAGGGGCGCCTCGGCCAATCGTGAGAGCAGCAGCGCTTCGGTCAGAATGGCACGTTTGAACACGCCGAGGTGCAGCGACTCGTTCGGGCTGTGCGCCCGCGTGTCGGGATCTTCGACGCCTGTCACCAGAATCTGAGCATCGGGAAACACCCGTACCAGGTCGGCGATGAACGGAATCGAGCCGCCGACGCCGGTTTCGACCGGGTCGACCCCCCAGGCGTCGGCCATCGACTGCTTCGCCGCGGCGACCGCCCAGCCCGTGGTGTCGACGAGAAAGGCTTCCCCCGTGTCGATGTCGCTGAAGTCGAGGTGCGCCCCGAAGGGTGCGTTCGCCCGCAGATGCGTCTGCAGGGCCTCGAGCGCCTGCCGGGCATCCTGACCCGGTGCGATGCGCGAACTGATCTTGACGGCCACGCTCGGCGACAGCGTGTTGGAGGCGTTCGCCACGGTGGGCGCGTCGATTCCGGTCACGGTGATCGAGGGCTGCGCCCACAGGCGCGAGAGGATCGGGCCAGTGCCGATGGGGGTGACTCCTGGCAAGAGGCCGGCGTCGGCCGCGAAACTCTCGGCCGAACTGTCGGGCACCGTTTCGCCCGAAGAGGTGAGGCCGGCGACCGCCACGCTGCCGTCTGGCGCCCATAGTGTGTCGAGCAGGCGGATGGCCGCGAGCATCGCGTCGGGCGCCGCTCCCCCGAACATGCCGGAGTGCGAGGCGTGGGCGAGGGTGGAGATCGTGAGCTTGAAGGTCACGTTGCCACGCAAGCTGATGGTGAGCGCGGGCGTGTCGACGTTCCAGTTGTCGGAGTCGGCGACGACGATCACGTCGGCCGCCATCTGCTCGCGGTGCGACTGCAAGAAGTCGGCGAAAGAACGCGAGCCGAACTCTTCTTCGCCTTCGATGAAGATCACCAGGCCCAGCGCGAGATCGTCGCCGTAGGCGTCGGCGAGGGCCCGCACGGCGGCGACGTGCGACACGACGCCGGCCTTGTCGTCGGCCGCGCCTCGGCCGTAGAGCCGGTCGCCGCGAACAGTCGGTTCGAAGGGCGGCGACTGCCAGTCTGCGTCTGCGCCGGGCGGCTGAACGTCGTGGTGGGCGTAGAGCAGCACGGTCGGTCTGCCGTTGCGGGCCGGCCGAGTCGCGAGCACCGCGGGTTGGCCCTGCTGGCCCTGCGCGCCCTGCTCGCCCTGCGCTCCCGAATCCGTCGCGGCGCGCTCGATCGTCACGGTGTCGAACACGCCAGTGCCCTCGAACAGCGCGGCCACCGCTTCGGCGCTTGCGGCGACGTGCGCGGGGTCGAACGCATCCCACGACACCGACGGAATGCGCACGAGATCGGTCAGATCGGCGATGGACGCCGGCAGTGTTCGTTCGACAAAACTCCGGATGCCCGCCTCTCGTTCGCCGCCAGCGTGTTCTTTATCGGCAGAACTGCCCTGTTCTTCGGTCATACGGGTAATCTTAAGGGGCGGGCTGTACCTGCTGCCCGCGAGACCGGCAAGGACGAACTGTGGCAAAGCGAGATTCAACCGTCGACGTGGTCGACTCAGAGACTGTGGCGGCCGAGGCCGCGCTTGCCGGCAAGGGCCGCGCGACCCCGACTCGTAAAGAGCGTGAAGCCGCCAACAAGAAGCCGCTCGTGCCGAGCGACCGTAAAGAGGCCGCCCGTTCGGCGAAGACGCAGAACCAGGTCGCCCGTGAGCGTGCCCGTGTGGGAATGGCCGCCGGCGAAGAGAAGTACCTTCTGGCCCGCGACAGGGGCGTTCAGCGCCGCTTCGTGCGCGACTACGTCGACGCGCGGTTCAGCGTGGGTGAGGTCATCATTCCGGTGATGTTCGGAGTCATTCTGCTGACGCTCCTGCCGAGCTCGAGCCTGCAAACCTACCTGATGCTGGTGCTCTACGCGTTTGTGCTGGTCGTCGCCATCGACCTCTACATCATGGGCACGAAGATCAACAACCGCCTCAAGGCGAAGTACGGCTCGCTCGACCGCGGTCTGCGCTGGTACGGCGCGATGCGCGCCCTGCAGCTGCGGCCGATGCGTCTGCCGAAGCCGCAGACCAAGCGCGGGAAGTTCCCCGCGTAGCGTTCGCACCGTCGGCGCTGGCTGTGCCGGAGGGGCAGATTTCGGCCGCTCCGCTCACGCTGGAATCGCTGAATCGTCGGAGCTCAGCCAAACCTCGGTCATATACGCGTCGGTTTGGCTGAGCTCCGACGATTTGTGTACGGCACTCGTGCCGCGGGCACGCGGCGGATTCACTCGCGCCGAGCATCGGCGGCTGTCGCATGGCGGTAGCCCGCGGTGGCCAGCGGCGCTCGGCGGTCGTGGTGCTCGGCCGTCTCCGTGAGCCGTGCTGATCAGTCATCATCGTCAGCCGTGGTGATCGGCCACCCCGTCAGCCGTGGTGATCGGCCGCACCCGTGACTCGTAGCGATCGGCCATCCCCGTGAGCCGTGATATCGGCCATCCCCGTCAGCCGTGGTGATCGGCTGCACCCGTCAGCCGTGGTGATCGGCCATCCCCGTGACTCGTGGTGGTCAGCGGAGGGGGTTGCGCTGGTCAGACGGTGACGGCGGTGCGGATGCGCAGCAGGCCGCGATTGATCTCGCGCGCCCAGAGCGGGCCGCGGTAGAGAAAACCGGTGTAGCCCTGCACGAGTGTTGCGCCGGCATCCAGTCGCTCGGCGACGTCTTCTGCGGTTTCAATACCGCCGACCGAAATGACGCACAGCTCGGCCGGTATCACCGAGCGAACGAGGCGAAGCACTTCGAGCGAACGCGCCGCGACCGGAGCGCCCGACAGGCCGCCGGCGCCTGCCGCAGCGATCTTGGCGGGATCACTCGTCAGTCCCTCGCGCGAGATGGTGGTGTTCGTTGCGATGATGCCGTCGAGCCCGAGCGAGACGGCGAGTTCGGCGATGCGGCGCACCTC
>JAODBB010000067.1 GCA_025463745.1 Subtercola sp. | reverse complement strand
TCGATGACACCGTCTTTTTTGGCCATAACTCACTGTCTGTATAAATAAACGTCGTGTATTGATTGCTGTCGTTGCGTTTTTTGATTGTGGTGCCGGCCTCAAAAAGGGCCCGGGGCAGGCTAAAGCCGCCCGTAAACACCAAAGATCGAGCCTAGCACAGAACTGGGTGTATATTATGCGCCTCAGTAGCCGGCCTGCACCGATCTGAACGTTTCCACCAAGTATGGAAACAAGGGATGATCTGCAGAAATTCCGGTGACCGCCACCACCGCCGGCTCCGCTTTTCTTGCGGTCAGGATCTCCTGGAGTTCGACTGCTTCGCCATCGGATTCGAGATCGAACTCCAATGCCGCCCGAATGACGTTGAGCAACGCAATCGGCTTGATTCCCATCTCGGCCAGCTGGGCCGCTGGGCCGACGAATCGCTCGCGCCTACTCAACTTTCGCAACGGGGCACGGCCCACTCGATCGACGGTGTCAGGAAGGTAGGGGTTGGCAAATCGAACAAGATTCTTCTCGAGATATTGTTCCTGCACCGTCGGGTCGAATTCATGTTTCGCGACAAGGAGGGTTCGCGTCTCCTCGAGCGCTGCTCGCACGTCGGTGAAGACCTCAGGGATGCTGATCGCCTCCGATATCGATTGCACGCCGATTTCGTAACCGAGATATGCCGTCCCCGCGTGCCCCGTGTTCACTGTGAAGAGTTTGCGTTCGATATACGGGGCGAGGTCCGCCACGAAATGCGCCTCAGGAATGGTGGGCGCGTTCGCCCCGAAGGGCGGCGACTCGATGACCCACTCGAAGAAATCCTCGACCGTGACGTCGAGCCCGGCATCCGCAGCCTGGCCCGGCACGATGCGGTCGACGGCGGTGTTCGCGAAAACTGCTCGCTCCGAAACGGCGGCGAAGGCCGCGTCACCGAGGGAGGCTTCGACGTGGTGCCGCAGGGCATCCGTTGCGTTGATCGCGTTTTCGCACGCCATCACGTGCAGTGGCGCCTGGCGAGCCGACCGCGCCTCAAGCGCCTGCCCGATCAGCGGTGCGACGAAGCGCAGGATGTTCGGGCCGACCGCCGTGGTGACGATGTCGGCCGACGCTATCTCAGCCACCACCCGTGTCTCATCGCTGGCACTGTTCAACGCTCGAAAGTTGTCGACGGTGTGGCTCGTGGGCGACATGCCCACCTCGAACACTCGATAATTCGATGCCGACGCCAACGCCTCGATCAGTTCGGCGTTGACATCGGCGAAAACCACCTCGTAGCCGGCATTGTGCAGAATGAGCCCGACGAACCCGCGCCCGATGTTTCCTGCTCCGAAATGCACAGCCTTCATGTGGTGCCCTGTCTATTAATCTTCGTTGACATCTGAGAGCAGTGCGAACAAGGCCTCATCGCTTGGCGCGTGCAGCAGCTTCTCGACCTCGTCTTCGTCACTGAAGATGACGGCGATCTTCGACAGAATGTCGAGGTGGCCGCCCTCTTTGCCTGCTATGCCGACCACGAAGCGCACCTCCTCACCGTTCCAGTCGATCGGCTTGGAGTACCGCACGAACGAGAGCGCAGAGGCGAGAATCGCGTCTTTGCCCTCGTTCGTGCCGTGCGGAATGGCCAGGTAGTTGCCCATGTAGGTCGAGACCGAGTTTTCGCGTTCGAGCATTGATGCAAGGTATTCATCGGTCACGGCGCCGGCAGCCAGAAGCAGGTCGTTCGCCTCGGCGATCGCCTCTTCTTTCGTGCTGGCGCTACCGTTGACCTTGATCGATGTCAGGCTCAAAACGTTGTCGCTCATGAGACTTCAGGGCTCCTCTGTGCTGGTGTTTCGGATGATCGGGCGCGGTCACGCCTTCTCGCTCTCATGCTGGCGTTGCAGCAGCCCGACGATTTCGTCGTACTTCGGGCTCGACATGAAATTGTCAACCGAAACGTGTTCAGCACTCGGCGATTGCAGCCGGGCCCGCGCTGTCAGATCTTGATGTGTGATCACCAGATCGATGTCGTCGGTCAGGTTGCTGATCGCCTTATTCACCACAGTAACGTCAGTGATGCCGGCTTTCTTGATCTTGTTTCGAAGCACCGAAGCACCCATAGCGCTCGAACCCATTCCTGCGTCGCACGCGAAAACGATATTGTGTACGGCCACGATGTTCTGTGCCTCCTGCGCACGCTCGACTTCTTCAGCCGACTCGGGGTCGCGAGTCGTGAGGTCAGCTATCGCGGCACCTTCGTTGGCCAGGCCGTCGGCCTGCAGGTGCGCGAGCACCGAACTCGACTTGCCCTTGTTCGCTTCGGTCTGGGCGATCGCGGCGCTCAGATCACCGGCATCCTCATTCGCCAGGTCGCGTTTGCGGCTGGCTCGCAGAATGACGGCGGTAACCAAGAACGACACGGTAGCCGAGAGGATGACTGACAGGATCACCCCGACGTAGCTGTCGGGTGTCGCCTCCAACAAGACGGCGATGATGCTGCCCGGAGACGCCGGTGCGCGAAGCCCGGTCTGAAAGAGCACATTCACGAAAACACCGGTCATGCCACCGAGAATCGCAGCGATGATGGTGAGCGGCTTCATCAGTACGAACGGAAAGTAGATTTCGTGAATTCCGCCGAAGAACTGAATGATGAAGGCACCGGGAGCGCTGGCCTTGGCCAGGCCGACGCCGAATACGGCGAACGCCAGCAGAATTCCGGCGCCGGGGCCGGGGTTCGCTTCGATCAAGAAGAGAATGCTCTTGCCATTCTCCGTGACCTGCTGAACACCCAGTGGCGTGAAAACCCCGTGGTTGATCGCGTTGTTGAGAAACAGCACCTTGCCCGGCTCGACCAGAATGCTCGCCAGCGGCAACAACGACATTGACACGAGCCAGTTCACCGCACCCTCGAGTGCGTTACTCAGGGCGGTGATGAGTGGGGCGACCAAGAAGAAGCCGCCGATCGCTAAGATCGCGCCGAGAATACCGGCCGAGAAGTTGTCGACGAGCATC
This sequence comes from Subtercola sp., assembly GCA_025463745.1. Classification (GTDB taxonomy): domain Bacteria; phylum Actinomycetota; class Actinomycetes; order Actinomycetales; family Microbacteriaceae; genus Subtercola. The sequence continues at coordinate 8,370 of JAODBB010000067.1, read as the reverse complement.
TCGAATCCGGGCTTGATCTTTCCCGCCCAGATCTTGTCGATCTGCTTCATGATGTATGCGGCGAGTGGCCCCATGATCATTGCGCCGATGAACATTGGAACCGGGCTGCCCACGATGACACCCATGGTCGCGATGACGGCGACGACACCGCCTCGGGTTCCGTAGATCATCCGGCCACCGGTATTCGCGATGAGCAGCGGCAGAAGGTAGGTGATCATCGGACCGACGAGACCGACGTTCGCCGTTCCGTCAGCGTTCGGGAATCCGCCGATGATCGGTACCAGAATGCCGAACTGGGCGAGCCAGCCGGTCTGAATGAACAGTGCGGTGATGAGTCCCCATGCAATGAACGCCGCTATGTTCGGCATAACCATTCCGCTGAGGAAGGTACCGAATCGCTGAACGACGACGCGGGCGCCGGCCTTCTTCTCGCCGACGTCACCGCCTGTCTGTGGTTGTGACAACGTTGTCATAGCCTCTCTCCTTTTCGTGAGTGTGATGAGTGGTGCGTGGCTGAAGCAGTGTTATTCGGCATCAAGATCACGCTCGAGCAGGCCCACCAAGTGGTCGAGCACGGCATCGGCGTCGGTACCTTCTGCGGTGAGTGTGACGGTGTCGCCGCTTTCGATACCCAGCGAGATCACGCCGAGGATGCTCGCGGCATTGACCTGCTTTCCCTCCGTCTTGGCGATGAACACGTTGACGCCCGATTTCATGGCGGCCTGGGTGAAGAGCGAGGCAGGCCGGGCGTGCAGTCCGTGCGACGAAGCGATCATGACGGTGCGTTCGGTCATTGGAGTTCCTTCGGAGTAGCCGGAATGAGCAAGGTAAGTGCGCGATCGAGGGCGTCGGCGTCGCCGCCATCACTGAAGACCGAGTCGGGAAGCAGGGCCGTTTCTACGCCGAATCGATCGGCGAGCAAGACGAGCTCGTCGAAGTCAGCGGCGAGATGCGGCCCCACGAGTAGCACATCGAATTCGGGCAGGCGTGCGTCGAGGCCGGACTGGCTTGCGGCCTGCACAGTCAGATCGAGCCGACGGGCGAAAATCAGCCTGCGCATGCGATGGGCGAGAAACGTGCTTGATGCCCCCGCACCGCAGACCACAAGAATGTTCTTCACGGTTCTCGCCTCCTTGCGCGATCGTGCCTGGCCCGCCTCTGGCACAGCGTCGTGCCTGTACACAAGTCAGTGTGGAACGAATCGTCGGCTGGGGCCAGCAAGAAACTTTCCGCACCAGCGGAAAGGTGTCTAGAGTTTCACCAATGACCGACCGTCGAACTCAGCTGCTCGAATACCTGGCCCAGACCGAGGGCTGGACTACGGCGAGCCAGCTCGCCGACCGTCTCGGAGTCACCACCCGGAGTGTGCGCAGCTACGTCACCGCGGCGAAGTCGGCGGCCGCGCCCCTCGACATCATCGCTTCGTCGGCAGAGGGCTACCGACTCAATCGCGACGCCTACGCCGAATATCGTCGCGTCGCCAGCCGCGCAACCGAGCCGGAGACACCTCGCGATCGCCTCTACCAGCTGGTCAGAAAGCTGCTGGATGCCACGGCCGGGCTCGATGTGTACGGCCTCGCCGACGAACTCTTCGTGAGCGAGTCGACCGTCGAAGCCGATCTTCGAAAGGTGAAGACGATGCTCGACGAGTCGACTCTCACGCTGGTGCGCGCCGGCAGTCTCGTGTCTGTCGAGGGCCCCGAAGAGAACCGGCGCAAGCTGATCAGCCGCATGTTCCGCGCGGAGAGCGCTCGCGGGTTTCTCGAGATCGAGCGCATCCAGCGCGAATTCGACTCCGACAACCTCAAGGCGTTCAAGACCGATCTGCTTGCGTTGCTCGACGCCAGCGGATACTTCGTCAACGAATACGGGCTCGACAGTGTGCTGCTCCATGTGGCGATCGCGGTCGACCGCATTTCGAAAGACCGGGTGCTGGAGTCTGCCACGGTGCCGGTGGCTGATTCGAGTGAGCTGGCCGCCAGCATCCTGACCCTCGTCGACCGGCATTTTTCGGTGTCGCTCTCCGACGCCGACCTCGACCACCTCGTGCTGCTGTTGACCACGCGCGTCATCACGCCCGGCCGCGGCCAACCGGTGTCGGTGCAGACCGACGAATTGGGGCTGACCGACGACGTGGCCTTCATTCGCAAGGTCGCGCGCATCGCGAGCGAGCGGTACCTCATCGACCTCGACGACGACGAATTCACCGTTCGGCTGGCACTTCACGTTCGCAACCTGGTTGCCAGGGCTCGAATCAGTTCGTTCTCGCGCAACCCCATGACACGCTCGATCAAGACGTCGTACCCAATGACATACGAACTCGCCGTCTTCATCGCAAGCGAGATTCAGCAACGCGAGTCGATCGTGATCAGCGACGACGAGATCGCCTACATCGCCCTTCACGTGGGGTCACACCTCGAACGCCGGGCCCGGCGCGAGGAGATGGTGACGGCAACTCTCGTTTTTCCGAACTACTACGACATTCATCTCATGATGCTGCGCCGCCTCGAACGGGCGCTTGGTGACGATGTGCGGGTCGACAAGATCATCACGCGCACCGACGTCGAACGCGATGAGATCACGACAGACCTCACCATCACGACCGTTGCCGCGTTGGCATACGGCGAGCACGTTGTGTTAGTGCAACCGTTTCTCACCGATGGCGACATCGAGAGCATCCGCAAGGCCGTGGCCCGGGTGCGCAGGGGCGAGCGGCGCCGACGGCTCACTGACGATCTTCTGCTGTACTTCAGCGAAGATCTCTTTGTGCGCAACCTCGCGGCTGCCGACGAGGCCGAGATGATTAGGGCCCTGGGCGACCGGATGCTCGCCCAGGGCATCATCGACCAGAGCTACGTCGATGGCGCGATCGACCGAGAGCGCATGTCGTCGACGGCGTTCACCGACTCGGTCGCCGTACCGCACTCGATGCAGATGTCGGCCACCCGAACCGCCATCGCGATCGCGGTGAACGACACCACCATGGCGTGGGGTGAGAACCGGGTCAACGTCATCGCGCTCATCGCGTTCAGCAGCGATGGTCGCAGTTCGTTCCAGACGATCTTCGATCAGTTCGTCGAGGTGTTCTCCGATCACGATGACGTGCAGCAGCTCATTAAGGGCTCGACCGACTTTGCATCGTTCATCGAGCAGTTGGTGCACCTGATGGAGGCCTGAGACCGACCCGCTCTTCGCCTCGCGCTATGGAATCGGCATGGGCGTGATGCCGAGCGGCAGCAGCATTGAGGCGCCGCCGTCGGCCGCCGTGAGCACCCAGATGCCTCCGCGATGCACGGCTACGGAGTGCTCCCAGTGCGCGGCCATGCTGCCATCGACTGTTGCGACCGTCCACCCATCGTCTGCGATGACGGTATCGATGCCGCCGGCGGTCACCATCGGTTCGATCGCGACCACCAGGCCGGGCTTCACCTCCGGCCCCCTCGCCCGAACGCGATAGTTGAACACAGGCGGTTCTTCGTGCATACTGCGGCCGATGCCGTGACCGATGTAGTCGGTGAGAATACCGAAATCGCCCTGCGACTCCACGTAGTCTTCGATCGCTGCGCCGATTTCGTTGAGATGCCGTGCGACGGCCAGCTGGGCTATACCGCGCCACATCGAGCCCTCTGTCACATCAGACAATCTCTGCCGTGCGGCGACCAGTTCGGGCCGAGCAGGGTCAGGCACGACGATCGTCATGGCGGAGTCGCCGCTCCAGCCGCCCACGTCGGCGCCGGAGTCGATCGATACGATGTCGCCCGGCTGAATCACACGATCGCCCGGGATGCCGTGAACCACTTCGTCGTTCACCGACGCGCACACGGTATGACGGTAGCCGGGAACCATCTGAAAGTTCGAGACTCCCCCATGCGCGCGAATCGCCGCATCGGCCACCTCGTTGAGTTCGAGCGTCGTCAGTCCTGGGCGGATAACCGCGCGCACCGCGTCGAGCGAGGCAAGGGTGGCGAGGCCGGGTGCCACCATCAGCCGGAGTTCGGCCGTCGTCTTGTAGAAGTCTTTACGGGCCACGTCAGCGGGCGAGAAGGGCGATGCCCCGGGCATCCAGCGCATCGGTGATGCGCCGCGTCACCTCGTCGACCTCGCCAAGACCATCGACCTCGACGACCAAGCCACGTTCTCTGTAGATTTCGATCAACGGAGCCGTCTGCTCGGCGTAGACCTCGAGGCGGTGCCGGATGACCTCTTCAGTGTCGTCGCTGCGGCCTTGCTCGAGTGCGCGCTTCGAGAGCCTCTTCACGATCTCGTCGGAGTCTGCGACGAGCAGCACCACCGCGTCGAGCGCGTGGCCGGTGCTCGCCAGAATGTCATCGAGCTCGGCCACCTGAGCTTCGGTTCGAGGGTAGCCGTCAAGCAGAAAACCGCCCTCGACGTCGGGCTCGTTCAACCGGCTGCGCACCAGCTCGTTCGTCAAGCTGTCGGGAACGTACTTGCCCGCATTCATGAACACGGCGACCTTCTTGCCGAGCTCTGTGCCGTTCTCGACGTTCGACCGAAAGATGTCGCCCGTCGAAATGGCCGGAACGCCGCAGGCCTGCGATAGCCGCACTGCTTGAGTGCCCTTGCCGGCACCGGGCGGACCTATCAGCAGAAGTCTTGTCAACGCAGAAGCCCTTCGTAGTGCCGTTGCTGGAGTTGTGAGTCTATCTGCTTCACGGTCTCGAGCCCGACGCCCACGATGATGAGGATCGACGCTCCACCGAACGGGAAGTTCTGGTTGGCGCCGACCAGCACGAACGCGATCAACGGAATCAGCGCGATGAGGCCGAGATAGATGGCACCGGCCAGCGTGATGCGGGTCAGTACGTAGTCGAGGTACTGGGCCGTCGGGCGCCCGGCGCGAATACCCGGAATGAACCCGCCGTACTTCTTCATGTTGTCGGCGACCTCTTCGGGGTTGAAGGTGATGGCCACGTAGAAGTAGGTGAAGCCCACGATCAGCAAGAAGTACAACAACATGTAGAGCGGATGATTGCCACTCGTCAGGTAATTCGTCACCCAAGTCACCCAGGCCGCTGGCTCTTGCCCGGCCTTCGGCTGATTGAACTGCGCGATCAGGGCGGGCAGGTACAACAGCGACGAAGCGAAGATGACCGGAACCACACCGGCCATGTTGACCTTGATGGGAATATAGGTATTGTTGCCGCCGTACGTTCGCCTGCCCACCATACGTTTGGCGTATTGCACGGGTATTCGTCTCTGCGATTGCTCGACGAACACGACCGCAGCCATGATCAGCACACCGATCAGCAGCACGATGATGAGAACCTCAATGCCCTGCTGCTGCTGAATGGCGACGAGCGAGCCCGGGAAGCGAGCGGCGATCGAGGTGAAGATCAGCAGCGACATACCGTTGCCGATGCCGCGCTCGGTGACGAGCTCACCCATCCACATGATGAGGCCGGTACCGGCGGTCATAGTGATGACCATCAGCAGAATGGCGTACCAAGCGTCATTGGTGATGAGCTGCGTGCACTGCGTCGTGGTGCTCGTACCGAACAGGGCGCCGCTTCGGGCCACGGTGATGAGCGTCGTCGACTGCAGAACGCCGAGGGCGATGGTGAGATAACGGGTGTACTGAGTGAGGCGGCTCTGGCCGGCCTGGCCCTCTTTGTACAGGGTTTCGAAGTGAGGAATGACGACGCGCAGCAACTGCACGATGATCGACGCCGTGATGTACGGCATGATGCCGAGGGCGAAGATCGAGAGCTGTAGCAGAGCGCCACCACTGAACAGATTGACGAGCTCGTAGAGCCCTGACGTGTTCTGGTTGGCAGCGAGACAGGCCTGCACGTTGCCGAAGTCGACGAAGGGCGCCGGGATGAACGACCCCAGTCTGAAAAGCGCGACGATGCCGAGCGTGAACAGAATTTTCCGGCGGAGATCCGGAGTACGGAAGATCCTGCCGACGGCTCTAAACAAAAAAAGGCCTCCTGCTAGGTGAAAACGAGACTTGCGCGAGCCAAGTCATCGCAGGAAGTGATTCCCACGAAGACTCTACTCGAACTCGCCGGGCCGGGAGGCCAAAGGGCGGCTGCCAGATGACAGCCGCCCCCCACGACGAGCGTGCAGCGCTACTTGACAGAGCCACCTGCGGCGACGATCTTCTGCTCGGCAGAGCCGGAGACCTTGTCGACGGTGACGTTCAGCTTGACCGCAATATCCCCATTGCCGAGAACTTTGACCTTCTCGTTGTTTCGAACGGCACCCTTCGAGACGAGGTCGGCGATCGTGACCTCACCACCCGACGGGTACAGCTCGGCCAGACGATCGAGGTTGACAACCTGGTACTCGATTTTGAACGGGTTCTTGAACCCGCGCAGCTTCGGCGTACGCATGTGCTGTGGCATTTGGCCACCCTCGAAACCGAGACGCACGTTGTAGCGCGCCTTCGTGCCCTTGGTGCCACGGCCCGCGGTCTTACCCTTGGAACCCTCACCACGGCCGACACGCGTGCGTGCCTTCTTCGACCCGGCGGCCGGGCGAAGGTGGTGCACCTTCAGAACCTGCTCGCGGGCTACGGCCGGCTCCGCTTTCGCTTTGGCCGGCTTGGCCTCTACGACAGCGTCAGTTGCTGCCTTCGAAGCGGCAGCCTTGGGGGCAGCAGTCTTCGAGGCGGCCTTTTCAGCCTTCGGGGCGTCGCCCGAAACGTCAGCTTTCGCGGCGGCAGCCTTGGGGGCCTTCGCAGCGGCGGTTTCAGTTTTCGGCTCAGCCTTCGCCTTGGGCGCGGCCTTCGCAGCCTTTGTCTCAGCCTTCGGCGCTACCTCGGTAGCGTCGTTTTTTTCTTCAGCCATTAGTCAATCTCCTCGACTTTCACCAGGTGAGCGACGTGGCGAACGTAGCCGCGGTTCTGCGAGTTGTCTTCACGCACGACCGACTGGCCGATGCGGTGAAGGCCCAGGCTACGCAGGGTGTCGCGCTGGTCTTGCTTTTCGCTGATCTTGGATTTGATCTGCGTGATCTTGAGGCTCGTAGCCATTACGCACCTGCCTTCGCGAGGGCTGCAGCAGAATCTGCCTCAGCCTGGGCACGCAACAGACGAGCCGGCACAACCTGCTCGAGAGTCAGGCCACGACGTGCTGCCACGGCGCGGGGCTCTTCGAGCTGCTTGAGGGCCACAACGGTCGCGTGAACGATGTTGATGGTGTTCGACGAACCGAGCGACTTGCTCAGAACGTCGTGGATGCCCGCACACTCCAACACGGCGCGAACCGGTCCACCGGCGATAACACCGGTACCCGCAGCAGCGGGGCGCAAGAGAACAACACCTGCGGCCGCTTCACCCTGAACGGGGTGCGGAATGGTGTTGCCGACGCGGGGAACGCGGAAGAAGTTCTTCTTCGCCTCTTCGACGCCCTTCGAGATAGCGGTCGGCACCTCGCGGGCCTTGCCGTAGCCGACGCCCACCAGTCCGTTGCCGTCACCGACGACGACGAGAGCGGTGAAGCTGAAGCGACGACCACCCTTCACCACCTTCGAGACGCGGTTGATGGTGACGACGCGCTCGAGAAACTGGCTCTTCTCGGAGTCGCGTGATCCGCGGTCTTTGTTCGGGTTGCGCTCGCGGCCACCACGACGAGCCTCACGAGGCTCGTTCTGGGCTGCGGGAGCTTCGGTTGTGGTCGCTTCGGCCGTTGCGGCCGGAGCGGTCGTAGCTTCTGCCACGTCAGCTTCCTTTGCTTTTTCGTCACTCACAGGTCAAGTCCACCTTCTCGAGCGCCTTCGGCGACTGCCGCCACGCGCCCGGCGTAGCGGTTACCACCGCGGTCAAATACGACTGCTCCGATGCCAGCAGCCTTGGCGCGCTCGGCGACGAGCTCTCCGACTTTGTGTGCCTTGGCCGACTTGTCACCCTCGAAGGTGCGCAGGTCTGCTTCGAGCGTCGAAGCCGACACCAGGGTGAAACCCTTGCTGTCGTCGACGACCTGTACGAAGACGTGGCGGGCCGAACGGGTGACCACCAGGCGGGGGCGAACCTCCGTGCCGACAACCTTCTTGCGAAGACGGTCGTGGCGACGACCGCGTGCTGCGGCCTTGCTCTTGCCTCTAGTTCCTGTAGCCATGATTACTTACCGCTCTTTCCGGCCTTGCGACGAACGACCTCGCCGGCGTAGCGCACACCCTTGCCCTTGTAGGGCTCTGGCTTGCGCAACTTACGAATGTTGGCAGCTACTTCGCCCACAGCCTGCTTGTCGATACCGCTGACAGTGAGCTTGTTGACGCCCTCGACCGTGAAGCTGATGCCCGCGGGCGGCTCGACGGTGATGGGGTGGGAGTAGCCGAGTGCGAACTCGATGTTCGCGCCCTTGGCAGCGACGCGGTAACCGGTACCGACGACCTCGAGGCCCTTGG
>JAODBB010000039.1 GCA_025463745.1 Subtercola sp. | reverse complement strand
CGATGAGGATGTAGGGGTCTTCGAAGACCGCCTCCTGGCGCTCCTGGTCGGTGACGAAGTACGCCGACAGGAAGCCCTTGTCGAAGCGCATGCCCTCGGTGAGCTCGAGCTCGGTGCCGAACGTGTTCGACTCCTCGACGGTGACGACACCTTCTTTGCCGACCTTGTCGATGGCCTCGGCGATCAGGGCACCGATCTCGGTGTCACCAGCAGAGATAGAAGCGGTTGCCGCGATCTCTTCTTTGGTCTCGATCTCTTTGGCGTTCGAGATGAGCTCGGCGATGACGGCTGCAACAGCCTTCTCGATGCCCTTCTTCAGGCTGATCGGGTCGGCGCCGGCCGCGACGTTGCGCAGACCTTCGCGAACCAGGGCCTGGGCGAGAACCGTAGCGGTCGTCGTTCCGTCGCCAGCCACGTCATCGGTCTTCTTCGCGACCTCTTTGACGAGCTCGGCACCGATCTTCTCGTAGGGGTCGTCGAGTTCGATCTCTTTCGCGATCGACACACCATCGTTCGTGATGGTGGGCGCGCCCCACTTCTTTTCAAGTACAACGTTGCGGCCACGCGGGCCGAGTGTCACCTTGACCGCGTCGGCCAAAATGTTGAGACCGCGTTCGAGGCCGCGTCTGGCCTCTTCGTCGAAAGCAATAATCTTTGCCATGTGTGTTTCTCGTCCCTCCCGGGCGTCATGAAAGATTCATAAAGGTTTAGCACTCAAGACAGCAGAGTGCTAAGACCAATACTGGCACTCGGCAGGTGAGAGTGCAAGTGACGCCCCAGGAAGGGCGAGAAGGATGCTCGGAGGTTATGCCAGGCGAACGCTCTCTGCCTGGGGGCCCTTCGAGCCGGTGCCGACCTCGAAAATGACTTGCTGGCCTTCTTCGAGAACTTTATAGCCCCCCATATCGATTGCGGAGTAGTGGACGAAAACGTCCTGTCCGCCACCTTCCACCGTGATAAAGCCGTAGCCTTTTTCAGCGTTGAACCACTTGACGGTTCCGTTCGCCATTGTTACTCCCAATTGCTGTGTTACTTGCTCATCACTTCGATTGAAGTGAACTGTTTTTCCAAGTAAAACGGTGCAACAGCAAAATGGGGACTACGTGACGACAATTTCAACAAGAATTAAACAAACCGGAAATAAAGCCCACTCGCCACGGCCGATTCGCACACCCTGTCCGGGTGTAGACCCGTTCGGTGGCGCCTACCCGTTGCCGGGGTCTTTGTAGTCGGTGCCGAGAACCGCCGTGAGGTCGGCGCCCTGAAACTGATTCGATTGCGCGATGGCGATGCCACCGAGGCTGTCTGCGAGGCCCTTGGCCGCGCCTTCGTTCTTCGGGTCGGCGTAATACACGGTAGACACCGTGATGTCAGAAGCACTCGCGTTCGCTTCGGCTCCCACCGTCCATCCGTCAGCCGTGGCCTGGTCGCCGGCTCTCGTGGCGAGGCCTTCTGTGGTGGTTCCGTTCAGAATGGTCACGCTCGCGGCTGGGTTGACCGTTGGCGTGACGGTGGGCGTCGGGGTCGGTGTGTCTGAGGCGACCGAGTTCGAGCCGCCTGTTATGGCGCTGGTGAATTGGTTGCTGTTGTTCACAGCGAACAGGCCAACGACGCCGAGGCCGACGAGCACGCCGGTGGCGAGTGCGGCCCAGGCGAACGCGATCCAGCCTCTGCCACGGCGCTTCGGCCCGCGGTGCGCACCGCGGCGGGCGAGGTCTGACGGCACGCGGTCGAAAGAGTCTCGTGGTTCAGTTGCCATAGGGAGCGAAGTGCCGTTCTGGTTTCGTTACTCGCCACGCGGCAGGAGACGAGCGGTTCGGGCCGCCAGTCGGGTGTCTCTCAGCCGCCTGAGTCGTTTGATGAGCATGGGGTCTGATGCGAGCGCGGCAGGTTCGTCGATGAGACGATTCAGAATTTGGTAGTAGCGAGCGGCAGACAGACCGAATTCGTCGCGAATCGACTGCTCTTTCAAACCGGCGTGCTGCCACCAGGCTCGCTCGAATTCGAGAATTCGGGCGTCACGCTCGGAGAGCTCGGGAGCGACGAGGTGGTCTCGTTTCTGTGCATCGGCCACGGTATCGCCCTTTCTGCTCTGCCCTGCGCATGCTTCTGCCTGCTGTGCGCATCATTCTAGGGCCGGGCTCCTTGGCGTCAGGTGAACGCCACAGTGGGCGAACGGTACATCGAGGTGTGCGCGATGCCGGCCTCGTCGTACTCGTCGCCGAACGAGACGAAATCGAACCGGGCATACAGCGGGGCCACATAGCTCTGGGCGTGCAGCAGCATCGGCAGATGGCCGTACTGCTCGAGCACGCGCGCGATGAGCCGCTGCGCGAGGCCGCGGCCACGGTGATCCGGCGCGACGACCACTCGGCCGATGAGGTGCCGCGCGTCTTCGTGCTCGGGGGTCTCGTCTTCGATCACGCGCAGGTATGCCACGACACGGGGGCCATCGGCCAGCCAGAAGTGAACAGTCGTGGGTTCTTGGTCGCGGCCATCCAACTCGGTTTCGTCGACCTTCTGCTCAACGTAGAACACGTCGGTTCGCAATCGCAGAAAGGCGTAGAGCTCGTCTGTGGTGAGTTCTGCCCACGACTTCGCAATGATGGAATTGTCAGACACGCAGGTCAGTTTACTGTGATGATAGAACGCGCCCTGAGCCGGTAGGCGGGGGCGCGAAGGTGCGCACGAATAGCACGAAATAGCGCGAAATAGCGCGAAATAGAGGGAATCACATGAGCTACGACGTATCGAAGTCTGACGAAGAGTGGCGTCAAGACCTGAACAGCGAAGAGTTCGCCGTTCTGCGAGAGGCCGCAACGGAGCGCCCGTGGACGGGAGAGCTGCTCGACGAGAAGCGCGAAGGCGTCTATCGCTGCAAGGCGTGCGGGCAAGAACTCTTTCGCAGCGACACCAAGTTCGACTCGCATTGCGGCTGGCCGAGCTTCTATGCGCCGAAAGAGTCTGACGCGGTCGAGTTGATCGAAGACCGCTCACTCGGCATGCTGCGTACCGAGGTGCGCTGCTCGAACTGCGGTTCGCACCTGGGCCACCTGTTCGACGACGCTCCGACAACACCGACGGGCGACCGTTTCTGCATGAATTCGGTTTCGCTGTCGTTCGGCGAGTCTGCCTGAGCCTTCGCCGTGTCGGCCTACGACAGCCTGCTTCACCGACGGTCTGCCTCGAAAGTCGGGGCGGCGGCTCCGTCGCACACCGAGTTGTTGCGATTCGTGGATGCCGCGGCCACCGTCGCCGACCACAGCTCGTTACGACCGTGGCGGCTCATCGCACTGCGTGGCGAGCAACGCGATCGGCTCGGTCAGGCATTCGCGAATGCCGCGGCCGGCGCGGCGGTAGCGAACGGCGGTGCGGATGTCGGCGGCCCCGCCCGTGACAAATACGTCGCGAAGGCGCGGCGCGCTCCGCTGCTCGTGGCGATCGTCGCCGTTCATCGCCCCAGCGAGAAGGTCGCAGAGTGGGAGCAAGCGGCGGTCGCGGCCGGAGTGGCACACATGCTCTCGCTGGTACTCGATGAAGCCGGCTGGGGTGTCATGTGGCGAACGGGTCATCTGACCCGAACCGAGCCGGTGCGGAGGCTGCACCGGCTGCAGCCCAACGAGCATTTGCTGGGCTGGCTATATGTGGGCGATGCGCCTCCCGGGCCGCGCGAGTTTCGGCGCAAAAGACTGAACCCAGCCGACTTCCTGACGGAGCTGTGAGCGGTGACTGTGGGAGGGTTGAGCCATCTTCTGTGAGGCGGTACCGCTCAGCAACGACGGAGGGCCATGAACGACCTGGCGGGCGAATCCGCGAGCGCTCGAGCCGTGGTGCGGCGCGCGGGGCCGGGCGACCTCGATGACGCCGCCCGTCTCTTTAACGAGTACCGCCAGTTCTACGGTTATACCGACGATCTCGGTGCGTCACGCTCCTACCTCGGAGCGCGGCTCGATGCCGCCGAATCGGTGGTGTTTCTGAGCTTTGCCGACGGGGCGGCAGTGGGGTTCTGCCAGCTGTACCGGTCGTTCTGTTCGCTTGACCTCGCCCCGATCTTCGTGCTGTACGACCTGTTCGTCGACAGCGGGGCACGGCGACTCGGGGTGGCGCGGTCGTTACTCGCCGCGGCAACCGCGCACGGCGTCGAGGCGGGCGCATCCCGTCTCGAACTCTCGACGGCGCTCGACAACACCGCGGCACAACAGCTGTACGAAGAGCTGGGCTGGATGCCCGACGAGACGTATCGGCACTACGAGTTGCCTCTGCCGCCGCGCTGAAGCCGCCTGACGGTCAGTGGCGGGCGCTCAGGGGGAACGCTCAGCAGCAGCGCTCGTTGGCGAGGGACGCTCAGCGGCGAGCCCTCAGTGGCGCTCGTGCAGGCCGAGCGGATTCACCGGATCTGGCCCGAGGCGACGCGAGTGCTCGATCAACTCGTGAACGTGCTCGGCCATGTAGGCCGACGCTGAGGTCAGGCTCTTCGTCGACATGAGCCAGACCCGAAGGCCGCGGGCATCGCAGCCGTAGGTGTACACGCCGAAGAGAGTGTGTTCACCCTCGGTGTAGCGGCGGATCCAGCCGAGACACCGGCCGTCGTGCGCGAGAAACCAGACGTCTTCACTCCACGGTGTGGGCGCGTAGACGACATGCGGCTGGGTCTTGGCTGCGGTGGTACCGGTTGGGGTGCTCACCTGATCAGAGTATGACCAACCCCTGACAAATACCTCTGAGCCCGCCCAGAATAGGCTTGGTACCGCTTCACGCGTGACGAAATCGGGTGAGCTTTCTGGGCGCCGCAATCCGGGCGGCGGCGCGGGCGCAGCGGGGCTGCTACTCGAGCTCGAGGCGCATGTGCGTCAGATCGAGCCAGCGATCGAACTTGTAGCCGACACCTCTGACGGTGCCGGCGTCGACGAACCCGAGCCGCTCGTGCAGGCGGATGGAGCCGAGATTGCCGGCTTCGATCGCCGCGATCATGACGTGAAAACCGGCGTCTCTCGCCGCGGAGATGAGCGCCAGCATGAGCGCTTGGCCCAGACCCTGACCCGTTCGATCATCCCGAACATAAACCGAATTCTCGACCGTGAACCGGTAGCCCTCCTTCGCGCGCCAGGGGCCATAGGTGGCGTAGCCGAGAACCTCGTCGCCGTCGGTGGCCACGATGGCCAGCTGGCCCGCGGTTCGGTGCTGGTCGAGCCAGCGCCGGCGCTCTGAGAGGGTCGCGAGAGTGTCTGTCCAGATGGCCGTCGACTCTCGTATGGCGTGGTTGTGGATGACGAGAATCTGCGGCAGGTCGTCATCGACGGCCGGGCGGATCTGCATGCTGGGGAGACTCCTCGGTGAAGCGGCTGGTCGGGTCGCTCCGATTCTACGAGGTGCAGCTGCTTCGGGCCGGTTCGGCCGCTGCCGCGAACGGCTGCGACCGAGATGCACCGGCCCGAGGCATCCGCCTGCCCTCAGACGTGCTCGCCGATCGCCCCTACTCGCCGACCGCCGCGACGGCAGCGAGAATGGCCGCGAGGGCGACCTCCGGATGCGACACCATCGACACGTGCGAAGCCGCGACTTCGGTGACGGTCGCATTCGCACGCTCGGCCATGCTGCGCTGGGTGGCGGGCGGAATCACGCGGTCGTCGGTGCCGATGACCGCCCAGCTCGGCAGCGTCTTCCACGACGCGACAGCCGACGGCGTCGTGTTCGCACCGAGAGAGATCGGCCGCTGGCTGGCGACGATGAGCAGGCGGTCGGCTTCACTCAGATCTTGTGCGAACGAGTTGTGCACGGTTGCCGGCTTCAAGAATGCTTCGGCGTCACCTTCGGGCGCGCCGGGGTAACCCATGACGTCGAGAACGGAGGTGGGGTCGGGTACATCGAGGGCCGAGCCCGAGCCGCCGAGAATCTGGAAGACGGTTTCACCGACCTCGGGAATGAAGGCATCGACGTAGACGAGCGCGCGAACGTCGCCGCCCTCTGTGCCGGCATTCGTGATGACATAGCCACCGTAGGAGTGCCCGACGAGCACGACCGGCCCGCTGGTGCGCTGGGCGAGAAACGATGCGACGTACGCGGCGTCGCCCGCGCCGTGCAGGAGGTTCGGCGGGGTCAGAACGGTGAAGCCCTGAGCCTGCAGCTCGGTCGAGACAGCGTTCCAGCTCGAGCCGTCTGCCCAGGCTCCGTGCACCAGAACGATCGTGGGTTTGGTCATGTCGTTTCCCCTTTTCACTACGTCGATAAAGCGTGAGAGCGGTACCACCACCCGGCAGCATACGCCGAGGGAGTCAAGCCGCGATAGGTTCAGAGCATGCGACTTGGCGTTCTCGACATCGGATCGAATACTGTTCACCTTCTGTTGGTCGATGCGCATCCCGGCGCCCGGCCGATTCCGTTCGGGTCGCATAAACGGGCACTGCAGCTCGTGGCGTATCTCGACGCCGATGGCGCGATCAGCGAGGCCGGGCAACGGGAACTGCTCGACTTCGTCGGCGAGGCCGCCGAGTTCGCCCGCAGCAACAACGCAGAAGACCTGCTGGCGTTCGCCACCTCGGCGATCCGGGAGTCTGCCAATGGCGTCGCCGTACTGGCACGGGTGTATGCCGAAACGGGCATACTCCTTGAAGAACTGAGCGGGCCCGACGAGGCCGCGGCGACCTTTCTGGCCGTTCGGCGCTGGTATGGCTGGGGTTCGGGCAACATTCTGAACCTCGACATCGGTGGCGGATCGTTCGAGCTCGCGATGGGAGCCGACGAGCATCCCGAACTCGCACTCTCAGTGCCTCTCGGAGCCGGCCGGCTGACCTGGGATCACCTCGAAGCAGACCCGCCGACCGCGAAGAGCGTCAAGACGGCCCGCAAGCACATTCGGGCGACCCTCGAGCAGCCGATCGCCGCCTTCGCCAAGCTGGAGCCCGCGACCATCGTGGCGGCGACGTCGAAGTCGTTCCGGTCGTTGGCGCGCATCACGGGCGCCGCACCGCGGGCCGCCGGGCCGTACGTGAAACGGGAACTGCGCTTGGCTGACCTTCGTTTGTGGTCGAGCCGCTTGGCCGCGATGTCGTCGGCCGACCGGGCCGAGCTGCCGGGGGTGTCGGATGTTCGCGCCAAGCAGCTGCTCGCCGCCGCACTCGTCGCGGAGGAAGCCATGGCAGGGCTCGGCATCGATGCAGTACAGATCTGCCCGTGGGCCCTGCGTGAGGGGCTCATACTGCGGCGGTTCGACCACCTGCAGTCGGCATGAGTGCTGCGGCGGGCATAAACGCTTGGCTTACCTGAGGCCTCAATCGGCCTGAACGCCTCAGTCGGCCTGAACGACCCGGCGCGGCCGCGCGCCCGGCTCAGCCGACGTCGGGCGGCAGCTGCACCGGGTACGGCTCGCCGAAGTCGGCCGAGCGGCTCACGAGACGCCACGCTTCGTCGTCGAGCACCCGCGCCCGGTCATGAGCAAGGGCTCCTTCGGCCGCGTTCACGCCGAGCGGCAGGTGGTCGGGAACATGCTGCCGCTTGGCGACCCGCACCAAGATCTCGGCCGCCCGCTGCGGATCGCCGGCGGGCCCTTCGGGGTTCTGGCGCATCCGCTTGTTCATGGCACCGACCGTCGATTCGTACGCCTCTGGTACTTCGTGCACGGTCATCGAGGCACCCGCCCAATCGGTCTTGAACCCGCTGGGCTCGACGACGAGCACCTTCACACCGAACGGCGCCGTTTCGACACGCAGCACGCGGCTGAAGCCGTCGATGGCGAATTTCGCCGCCTGGTACGACGCGATGCCGGGCGAGCCGCCGACGCGACCGCCGATCGACGAGATCTGCATCACGAGCCCGGAGCCCTGCTCGCGAAGCAGCGGAACGGCCGCCTTCGAGACGTTGTACACGCCCCAGAAGTTGGTTTCGAACTGCGTGCGAAAGTCTTCGTCGGTCGTGGTCTCGATCGGCGAGACGTTCGAGTAGCCGGCGTTGTTGACGATCACGTCGAGGCGGCCGAAATGGGCGGCACCCTCGGCGATCGCTGCCCGTGCCGCTGTCGCGTCGGTCACATCGAGGGCGACCGGATGCACGCGGTCGCCGTATGTCGCCACGAAATCGTCGAGCTGCTCAGGCTTTCGCGCTGTCGCCACGACGTTGTCTCCTGCCTCCAGGGCGGCGGCGGTGAGTGCGCGGCCGAGGCCGCGCGATGAACCGGTGATGAACCAAGTCTGTGTAGTCATGGCACTTAGTAAAACATCGTTTCTTTAATTACGCAACCGCGTTGTACTATAATGAGAATGTGACCGTCACCGGATTCCAGCGCGCACGCAGTGCTTCAGCGAAACAGCAACGCGAAGACGCCATTCTCGACGCCGCCCTGTCGCTCGCGACGGCACGCGGAATCCGCCAGGTGACGCTCACCGACATCGCCGAGGCAGTGGGAATGCATAAATCCGCGCTACTGCGGTATTTCGAGACGCGGGAACAGATTTTTCTGCGGCTCACGGCCGCCGGCTGGCGTGAGTGGTCGCCCGCGTTGCGCGCATCCATCGACGCCCTGCCAGAACCTCGCCCGCTCACTATCGCGAGCGCCATCGCGGCATCGCTTGCGTCTCGGCCCGTCTTCTGCGACCTCTTGGCGCAGGCGCCGCTGAACCTCGAACGCAACGTCTCGCTCGAATCGGTGCTCGCGTTCAAGCTGGTCACTCTCGAGGAGGTCGCCGACATCAGCAACACTCTTCGCGGCGCGCTTCCCGCCTTGACTGAGCGCGACACCGTCGACATCATCGCCGCTGCGACGTCGCTCTCGGGGGCGCTGTTTCAGATGGCCACGCCGTCGCCAGAGATCGCGGAGCTCTACGGCAGCGATCCGCGGCTCGCGCATGCGGTCATCGACGTCGAGCCTCGGGTCGCGCGGATGCTCGCGGCGATGATCGACGGATTCGTCTCTTCTGCGCGTCACTGACACCTCGAGGTCGGAGGCTTGCCGGGTCGGCTACTTACGACAGTAAGAACCGAAGTTGATGTCGGCGAAATCGATACCATCGGATGCCGAGTGCGCGGATCCCAGTGCGAGCAAAGGGATGTGGGGCCGGCGGCGGGACTTGAACCCGCAACCCCCGCTTTACAAGAGCGGTGCGCTACCAATTGCGCCACGCCGGCAGATGGAACAACTTATTCTAGCCATGAGCGACGGGATGCTCGTACACGACTCGTG
Organism: Subtercola sp.; assembly: GCA_025463745.1. Classification (GTDB taxonomy): domain Bacteria; phylum Actinomycetota; class Actinomycetes; order Actinomycetales; family Microbacteriaceae; genus Subtercola. The sequence continues at coordinate 25,128 of JAODBB010000039.1, read as the reverse complement.
CCGACGCGGCTGAGCTATCCGGCGGGGCGAACGTCGGCCGCGAAGATGCCCGCGATGATCAGGTAGGGCAGAAGAGTGCTGGGGTCGGTGGAGGCGAGACAGTCGGATCGCTCGATCGAGCCATCGGTTCGGATCGTTCCGCCGGCCGAAGCGGGCGCCGTCGGAAGGGTGCTCGTGAGGGCGGGTTCGTGAACACAGTCATCCTGTGAGGATGACGCCTCGGTTTCGTGGTTCGCCCTACTGTGTTTTGCAACAGGAGACCGGATTCTGACGAAGCGGGGATGCGATTCATGATGCACAACTACTCGAGCGCTCAGCTGAACGACGTGGTGCGCCCGTGAGTACCACACGACAAACGGGATGGACGAGCTGGACCAGGTTCGCCGCCGTTTTCTTGATCGTCAGCGGCATCTTCAGCGTCGTGGAGGGTATCGTCGGGCTCATTTCGCCCGACGCCTACTTCGTGGTCGCGCACGGCAGACTCTTCTTATTCGACATCAGCGGCTGGGGCTGGTGGACGCTGGTTCTGGGCATCCTGTTGATCATCATCGGCGTCTTTCTGTACATCGGTACGCTGTGGGCGCGAGCGGCGGCGGTCATCATCGCCGCATTGAGCGCGATCGTGCAGTTGCTCCTGATTCCGGCGCAACCCTGGTGGTCGATGGTCGTCATCGCCGTCGACCTGTTGATCATCTTCGCCATCGCCGCCCACGGCCGGGATCAGCGTTCCGACTCGTGACCGGGCAGGCTAGCCAAGGGATGAGGTGGATGCTGCGCCGATCCTCTGTGCTCTTCACGTTCTCCGACGTATCTATACGTGGCGTGCGTTCGCCTGCAAGCCAGAGCATTCTCGACAAGGTAGTACTCAACGTGGAAGTGTCTAGCTAGGATTCAAGTATTGAACGCAAGCGGAGCACGAGGGAGTGTCCACCATGCAGAACGTCAATCAGGGGAAGACTATCGCCGCCGCGGATGCTCGCCAGAACACCAGCGGCCAGACGATGCGATGTGCAGCCGAGTCGGAAGCGCTATTACACATCTTCGATGCAGCGCTTCCGTTGGCGGAGTCTTCTGAGGCTCTCATTGCAAAGTTCGGCAGCGAGGTTCAGCCAGACTCATTGGATGCGCGGGAAGGTCTTCGTCTTCGCCTCGCTCTCGCTAACCTATTGGGACCTCTCAACGACCTTGAGTGCTGCTCTGAGCACACACCGTTTCAACGCGAAGCCGCAACCCTCCTCGGCTTTTACCTACACATGATCTCGCGCTCATTCGAGGTGCGGTTTTCTCGGATCGTCGGCACGGATTTTCGAATAGTGACCGACGCACCTCGAAGTTCGGAGCGGTACGAAAGGCTTCAAGACCTTCGCAAGCACCTCAGAACCTCACTGAGCGTGCTTTCACCTGTAGCGACGGAGGACAGAACGTATGCGAGTGACCAATCCGGCGGGGTGAACTACCGCATGGCGGCCAACCGGAAGACTCTGGGGCTGCTCATTGTCATTGGCATTCTCTTCAGCGTCGGCTCTGTTGCGGCGGCGATCTGGGCTCAGGCCGCAGCCGGTCAAATCAGCACAGTCTGCACTGACAACATCTGCCACACCACGCACCCGCTTTTGTACACGGTCACAGCGGCAGTAGAACTGAGTGCTCCCGCGCTGTTAGGCGCCGGTGTCATCGTGATACTGGGATCGTTGATCGTGAGCCGCCTGCTGGTCGGCACAAGTCTGCGGAGAATGCCCTCGCGCGGTGGCATCCTGCTCGCTCCTAGAGCGCGGGCACTGACGAAGTGGCTCGTCTGGGTTCCGGCATGTGTGCTGATCGCGGCATCCGCGGCGAGCATTCTCTACCTGTCGAACCCCGCCTCCGCACCGCACCTGGTGTGTTCATCCGACGCGAGGTGCGCCCCGTCCGACAATTACGCCTTCTTCGAGAACCTTCACCTCCTGGCCCCCGCAATTCTCCTCGCGGGCCTCACATGCGTGTTCGCCGCGGTTCTCCTACGTTCGATACCCCAGGTGGACCCCGATGTGTTTGAGACCGCAGAAGGTTCCCAACACAACAGGCACCCTTCCGATCCCTCGGCATTCATGCGACCGGCGTAGACCGAGGCCGGCCTGCCGTGAGACGCGAACGTCACGAATCAAGAATGGGAGTCAGGCCCGGTCGTGGAGGGTTACGTGGTAGCCGTCAGGGTCAGCGAAGGTGAAGGTGCGACCGAACGGGCCATCCATGGGCGCGAGGATGATCGGGGTGCCGGCTGCCGACAGAGCGTCGTGAATCGCCTGAATGTCGGTGGCGTGCATCCACAACGCGACTCCTTGGCCTGGTTGGGCGAGTGCATCGAGATCGACTCCCGGGAGCACGCCGCGCACCGCGAAGGCGACAGGCTTTGTGTCGAAGACGACCGCATGGGGTGGCCCCGCCTGCCTCGTCAGCCCAAGGAAGTCTTCGTAGAAAGCTGCTGAGCGTTCCATGTCGCGTACTTGCAGGGAAATAAAGTCGGGTCCGGTAACGGGCATCGTGGTTCTCCTTAAGTTGTGTGTCAGCTAACTGACATGCGCAAGTATATGTCAGACTACTGACATGAGTCAAAGCAACACAGAGCGAATCAACCCCGCGTCGGCCGACATCGATTCGGGCGAACCGAACCGCGAAAGCGATGGGCTCGACCTAGACACCGCGCTTGGCTACCTGCTCAAGCAGGCTGCCAGCGTGCTGCACGTCGAAATGGATGCGGTGCTGAGACCGCTCGGAATCACGATCACCCACTACGCATGCCTGGAACTGCTTGCCCAGCGCCCCGGACTCTCGAACTCCGACCTTGCCCGCGGCACCTTCGTGACACGCCAATCGATGAATACCCTGCTGCAGTCGATGCAACGAGACGGGCTGGTCACCCGACCCGACCGCCCAGCCATAGGACGAATCCTCCCTACCGAGCTCACCGCGCTCGGCCGCCAGCAACTCAAATCAGCCAGCGCTGCAGTAAGAGCGGTCGAATACCGCATGCGAGATGGTCTCGACACGAACCAGCAGAACCAACTGCGCCACTACCTGAGAAGCTGCATCGACTCCCTCGCCGACCAGTCGGCCTCGTAAGCTGCACCGGCCGGGTCGCCATAGCCAGCGTACCTACACCTTCAGACGACGCTCCACACTCTTTCGGAGAAGGCCTCGCGAGCCGGAGCTTCGACGCGCCTGATCCTCAAGGTCGGTGACGAGATGCGTGCAGCCGTCGTCGTTCTGCAGGCTTTGGAAGGCGCCCAGCACAAACTGCCGACCACACCAGACGCCCGCGCGTTGCGCAGACTGTATTTCACCCGAGCCGTCTTCTCGGCGTTGTGGGTGGGATCGGTCTTCGCGTTCGCAGGTACGTCGACCAATCAGCCGAGCCCTCCCGTGGTCGTGCTTCTCGTCATTTATCCTCTGTGGGACGCGGTGGCAACGATGTTCGATCTGAGCGCCGACCGCACCGGGCGCTCTCGCCTGCCACAGCTGCTCAATCTCGCCTTCGACATCGCCGCTGCGATAGGCATCGGACTTGCGTTGATCACTGGCACCGACGCGGCTGTCGGTGTCTTCGGCGTCTGGGCGGTTCTTGCCGGTGCCCTGCAACTTCTTCTCGGCCTCCGTCGTCGCAGGCAAGGCGGACAATGGGCGATGATCGCCAGCGGGGCCATATCAGTGATCGCCGGAATCTCGTTCGTCTTCTCCTCGATCTCAGGCAACAGTTCTCTCACGTCGCTTGCTGGATACTCCCTCTTCGGTGCGGTGTGGTTTCTGATCGCCGCACTGTTCCTGACCAGGGCCATCACGTCGGAGCGTCGCCCCAGAACGGCGGCATGAGCGCACCTGACGCGGGCGGTCGATCAGGCCTGCTCCAGGTGCCCCCGCAACACCTTGAGAGACTGCTGCGCCGTTCGGCGCACGTCTTTGTCGTAGTCCCGCAGCATCACTTCGAGGGTGTCGACGCTGTCGACGTTTCCGACCACCGCCAGAGCCCGGGCTGCGGCCGACCGAACACGGGCGTGTTCGTCGGTCGTGAGCCGGGCGAGATCCTTCGAGGTTCCGATGCCGCGCGCGGCACAGACCTTGGCGCACATCTCCCGCACCCGCCACGACTGGTTGCCGAGAGCCGCGATCACCACCGGAGCGGCCGAGTCGTCCCACACGTAGAGCAGTGCGCGGGCGCCCCAGAGTTCGGGCCAGTACAGCGCCGGCGCTCCACCGAGGATGCCCTCGGCGTGCGAGCCGCCGACCACACGCAAAAAGCCTTCGCCTTCATACCCGCCCTCGAGCAGAGAGCAGGCTCGGCGCGCGGTAGCGGCGGCGCCTTCGCGCTGCGCGTCGGCCTCCAGACGGGCCTCGAGTGATTCCGTCGTGGATACGTGGGGTGCGTTGTCGTCTGCCATGGCTGACTACAGGCTACTGCGCTCCCACCCCTCGATGCGATCGAGAAGGCCTACGGGGCTGGTGTCGGGGTCGGCGTCGCGGTGGAGACTTGACCAGACACCTGCAGAACGAAGTTCGCAAACGCGTTCGGGTCGGTCAGCGAGCCCTGGTACTGCTGCCCGTTCACCAGCACCGTCGGCGTACCCGTCACCTTCGCCACCGTCGAGCCGGGCAACGGCTCGGTGGTGGCACGAGTGGTGGAGTCGGCTACCCAGCCCTTGAAGTCTTGGTTCGTGATGCACGAATTGATCTGGTCTGACGAACTCACCCCCGCCTGTGTTGCGAACCCCTGCAGTTGGGCATCGGTGAGGCCGCTCGTGTTCTCGGTGGGCTGATTGGTGAACAGCAGCGAACTGAAGTCGAAGAAGTTGTTGGGCGAATAGTTGGCCACACACGCGGCAGCGTTCGCAGCCCTGGTTGAATACTTCGTGCCGAGCGACGAACGGTCGAGCAGCGAGAGCGGATGCACTTCATAGGTCGCTGCGCCCTGATTCACCCATTTGTCGATCTGGGCGTTGTTGGTGGTTTCGAACTGACCGCAGTAGGGGCACATGTAGTCGATGTAGACCCTGATGTCGAGCACGCCGGAAGGGTTCGCGGCGCTGGGTGTGGGCTGCTCGCCGGCCGCGAGCGCGGGCGTGGTCACCGCGACGTTGCCCGTGGTGATCTTGATGCCGTCACTGGCCATGTTCAGGGGGCCGGGGCCTGCCGTCTTCACCGAACTCGCAACGATCAGCACCACACAGACGACGATGGCGATGACGACCACGCCGATGCCGCTGAAGAGAATCGCGCGGTTGCGAACCTCTTTCTTGTGCTGGGCTTCACGCAGCTGCTTCGCCTTCTCGCGTGCGGCCTCGCGTCGCTGATTTTTGCTCTGGCGAGAATCGTCAGGAAGGCCGTTCGTCATACGTGGTTCTCCGGTGCTCGGGTAAGAGAAAGAGGGTCGCCCTGGCCGCGAGAAATGCAGCGGGCATCCATCGATAGTAATGAACATGGCTGTGAATGCACCAGACGTATACTGGTAGACGGGTCACCATCGATGCTGGCTCATCATCCATCACAACGGATCGTCCGGCACGTACCTGCCGGTGAAGGAGTAGTACAACCATGGCATCAGTCACGTTTGATCACGCAACACGGCTTTACCCGGGTTCGACCCGGCCGGCCGTCGATCAACTCAACCTCGAAACCGCAGACGGCGAGTTTCTGGTTCTCGTCGGCCCCTCGGGCTGTGGCAAGTCGACGTCGCTGCGCATGCTGGCCGGGCTCGAAGAGGTCAACTCCGGCCGCATCCTCATCGGCGAGCGCGATGTCACCGACGTTCCCCCGAAAGACCGCGACATCGCCATGGTCTTTCAGAACTACGCGCTCTACCCGCACATGACCGTCGCCGAGAACATGGGCTTCGCGCTCAAGATCGCCGGCGTCAACAAAGACGAACGCGCCACCCGGGTGCTCGAAGCGGCCAAGCTGCTCGACCTCGAGCCGTACCTCGGTCGCAAGCCAAAGGCCCTTTCGGGTGGCCAGCGTCAGCGCGTCGCCATGGGCCGCGCCATCGTGCGCCAGCCCCAGGTGTTCCTCATGGATGAGCCGCTGTCGAACCTCGACGCCAAGCTGCGCGTTCAGACCCGCACCCAGATCGCGTCGCTCGTTCGCCGCCTGGGCGTCACCACCGTCTACGTCACCCACGACCAGACCGAGGCGCTCACCATGGGCGACCGCATCGCCGTTCTGAAAGACGGGCTGCTGCAGCAGGTCGGCACCCCGCGCGACCTGTACGAGAAGCCCGAGAACATCTTCGTCGCCGGCTTCATCGGCAGCCCGGCCATGAACCTGATCGTGACAGATGTCGTCGACGGTGGTGTTCAGTTCGGCACCTCGGTGATTCCGGTCGAGCGCGACCTGCTCGCCTCGGTCAACGCCAAGACCGTCACCATCGGCGTTCGCCCCGAAGACATCGTGGTGTCGAGCACGTTCGGCGAAGGTCTGCCGGTCGACATCGACCTGATCGAAGAGCTCGGCGCAGACGGGTACCTCTACGGTCACTCCGACATCAACGGCAAGCGCACCGACCTGGTGACCCGCGTTGACGGCCGGGTGCACCCGAACGCCGGCGAGAAGGTCTACCTGACCGCCAAGCCCGGCCACCTGCACCTGTTCGACAACGAGTCGGGCCAGCGCATCGGCAACAAGCCGGTCGTCGCGGCGTAATCTGCTTCGTCGGTTCAGCACCACCGAATCGGGCCTGCTTCTGACTCCAGAACAGGCCCGCTTCGCGTTAAGAGCAGAAAGGCATCCAGCTATGAGCGGCGCACTGAACATCACCTCGGCTACCGTCGACCCGGCCCTGCTCGACCTGCCCTGGCAATTGCCGCTCGATGAGTGGCCGACAGAGAACATCGCGTTGCTGCCGAAGGGTATTTCGCGTCACCTCGTGCGGTTCGCGCATCTCAGCGGGCACGTCATCGCTATCAAAGAGACCACCGACGAGATGGCCAAACGCGAGTACGCGATGCTGCGCACTCTTCAGGGGCTCGAAATTCCCTGCGTCGACCCTCTCGCCGTCATCACGAACCGGTCTGACGCGAACGACACTCCGCTCAATTCGGTGCTCGTCACCCGTCACCTGAAGTTCTCGCTGCCCTACCGTGCCCTGTTCTCACAGACGCTGCGGCCTGACACCGCGACCAGGCTGGTGGATGCCCTGGCCGTTCTTCTTGTGCGCCTTCACATCATCGGCTTCTTCTGGGGCGACGTTTCGCTGTCGAACACCCTCTTCCGCCGCGACGCCGGATCATTCGCCGCCTACCTCGTCGACGCCGAAACCGGCCAGCTCTACGACGGAGGCCTCTCGAACGGCCAACGCGAGAACGACCTCGAGATCGCCCGTGTGAACATCGCCGGCGAGCTGATGGATCTCGAGGCCGGCGGCCGCGTGGCCGACGAACTCGACCCCATTCGCATCAGCGACGGCATCCTCGCCGCGTATCGCTCCCTGTGGAAGGAGCTGACCGGCTCCGAATCGTTCTCCTCGTCAGAGCGGTGGCGCATCAACGAGCGCGTCGACCGCCTCAACGACCTCGGTTTCGACATCGAAGAGCTCGCCATCAAGACCGATGAAACGGGAACGACGGTGCGCATCCAGCCGAAGGTGGTGGATGCGGGCCACCACCAGAGACGGCTGCTTCGCCTGACCGGCCTCGACGCCGGCGAGAACCAGGCCAGGCGGCTGCTCAACGACCTCGATTCGTACACGTTACGCTTCGGCCGCAAAGACTATGACGAAGAGATGCTGGCGCACGAGTGGCTTGCGAGGGTGTTCGAGCCGGTTGTGCGGGCGATTCCGCGCGACCTGAAAGGCAAGCTCGAGCCTGCCGAAGTGTTTCATCAGCTGCTCGAGCACCGCTGGTTCATGAGCCAGCAGCAGAACCGCGACGTTCCGCTCTCTGAGGCGCTCAACTCGTACATCAACGACATTCTGCGGCACCGTCGCGACGAGGCGACCGTGGTCGGGCCGCCTACCGGCACCATCACGATGCCGATCGCCGTGCAGGCAGGCGCCGTCGATGACGACGAGGGCGCACCGGATGCGCCCGACGACCTCGAACCCGAGAAAGACTGGCGCCTGACGGTGTAGAGCTGACTCACCACTCGTCATCACCACCCAACAGAGAAGAGTAACTCGATGCCCACACGTACCGCACGCACCGCATGGAATGGCAGCCTCGAGACCGGCGAAGGCCAGGTTGAGCTCACGAGCTCGAAACTCGCCACGTTCGACGTCTCGTTTCCGAAGCGTACCTCAGAAGAAGCGAACGGCTTCACGAGCCCCGAAGAGCTGCTCGCCGCCGCGCACTCCGCCTGCTACGCCATGCAGCTCTCGGCAGTGCTCAGTGCGGCGGGCGGAACGGTCGAAGCACTCGATGTCAAGGCGGATGTGACGCTGGCCCCCGATCCCGCTGGTGGATTCAAGATCTCGGGCATCCAGCTGACCGTCGCGGGCGAGGTCACGGGCATCGACGACGCCGCGTTCCAGGCCGCCGCGCTCGACGCCAAGGCGACCTGCCCGCTCTCGAAGGCGCTCACCGGCGCCACGATCAAGCTCGACGCCACCCTCGAGCGGTAACCCTTCCTTCCCCTCCCGGCCCCAAGCCGACATGGATCACAAAAACCGCCCCAAAATCGCGATCTAAGGGCGGTTTTTGTGATCCATGCGGGGTGTGACGGGTTAGGAGGCGGAGAGGGCGCGCAGGCGCGCGATCTCGTAGAGGGTGACGCTCGCCGCGATACCCGCGTTCAGCGACTCCGTCGAGGCGCTGATCGGAATCGAAACGATGGCGTCGCACGTCTCGGTGACGAGGCGCGAAAGCCCCTTGCCCTCACTGCCCACGACGACGACGACCGGGCCGCGCGCCAGGTCGAGTTCGGGCAGCTGCACGTCTCCCCCGCCGTCGAGCCCGATGACGAAGGCGCCCTTCTGCTTCAGAGCCTTCAGCGTCTGCGTGAGGTTCGGAGCCATGGCGACGGGAGTGCGAGCGGCAGCTCCGGCCGAGGTCTTCCAGGCCGAGGCGGTGAGCCCCACCGAGCGACGAGCCGGAACGATGACGCCGTGACCGCCGAACGCCGCGGTCGACCGGATGATCGCACCGAGGTTTCGCGGATCGGTGATGCCATCGAGCGCCACCATAAGCGGGGTCTCACGTCGGGCGACGATCTCGTCATACAGATCGACGGGGTGCGCGTACTCATACGGCGGCACCTTCAGCGCCACGCCCTGGTGCACCGAGTCGAACCCGGCCAGCCGGTCGAGCTCGGGCTTCATCACTTCGAGAATCGGGATGCCGCGGCTCGTCGCCAGCTGCAGAATCTCTTTCACGCGCTCGTCGTATTCGACCCGCGTTCCGATGTAGAGCGCCGTCGCAGGGATCTTGGCGCGCAACGCCTCCACCACCGAATTGCGGCCGGTCACCACTTCGCTCTCTTCACCCTTGGCCGCGGGGCGGCGCTGCTGGCGTGCTGGATCGTGCGGACCCGTTCCGCGGCCCCCGGGGCGACCGGCTCCGGCCCTGCCGTCGCCGGCGATGCGCGGCTGCCGTGCAGACGTGCTCGGCTTGCCCGGCTTGCCCTTACCGCCCGCCGCGGCGAAGCGTTCCTTGGCGGCCTTCGCCTTGCCGGCGGGATGGTACGGGCGGTCTTCAGCCTTGGGCGTGGGCTTCTTGCCTTCGAGCGCCTGGCGGCCCTGGCCGCCCGAGCCGACGGCCGGCCCTTTGCTGGTGCGGCGGACTGCGCCGGGGCGCCCGGGCTTCTTGCCTGAACTAGCCATCAAAACTCCAATGTGCACCCGTCGGGGTGTCTTCTATCGTGATGCCAACCTGTGCCAACTCATCGCGGATGCGGTCGGCGGTTGCAAAATCTCGTGATTTACGTGCGATCTCGCGGTCTTCGAGCAACCGCTCGACGAGGCTCCCCAGTGCGGTCGCCATCGAAGAGTTCTCACCTGTCGACCAGTGTTCGTCGAGCGGATTGATGCCCAGAACGCTGGTCATGGCGTACACCTGCCCGAGAAGCCTGGCCGCAACGGCGAAGTCTTCAGAGTCGAGTGCCGCATTGCCGGCGCGCACCGTTTCGTGCAGCACACCGAGTGCTTGAGGAACGCTGAGGTCGTCGTTCATGGCCTCGCGAAACTCGTCAGGAACCAATTCTACGGTCTCCGACGCGAAACGTGTGCCTTCGAGCCGTCTGACAGCGCGTTCGAGAAAGCCCTCGATGCGCCCGAGCGCCGCTTCTGCCTCGCTGAGAGCGCCATCGTGAAACTCGAGTGTCGACCGGTAGTGGTTCGCTCCGAGGAAGTATCGAATGACAAGCGGGCGCGCGCTGGCGAGCAATTCGGCTGCGAACACGGAGTTGCCGAGCGACTTGCTCATCTTCTGCCCCGACACCGAAACCAGGCCGTTGTGCAGCCAGTAGTTCGCGAACGGATCGCCGGCCGCGTGCGATTGCGCCAGCTCGTTCTCGTGGTGCGGAAAGCGCAGGTCGAGGCCGCCACCGTGAATGTCGAACTGCGTGCCGAGGTACTTCGTCGACATCGCCGAGCACTCGATATGCCAGCCCGGCCGGCCCGCACCCCACGGGCTCTGCCACGCTGCGGTGAGCGGTTCGCCGTCTTTGTGGCCCTTCCAGAGCGCAAAGTCGCGCACGTCGTGCTTTCCGCGTGGATCGGAGTCTGCCGCGGGCGCCATGTCGTCGAGCTTCTGGTGCGTCAGCTCGCCATAGTTGGGCCACGAGAGGGTGTCGAAGTACACGTCGCCGGAGCCGTCTGCGGCCGCGTAGGCGTGCCCGGCATCCACTAGCCTGCCGATGATGTCGATCATCTCGGGGATGCTCGCGGTGGCGCGCGGCTCGTAGCTCGGCGGCATGACCCCGATGGCGTTGTACGCCGCAGTGAACTCGAGCTCGGTTCGGTAGGCGAGGCGCCACCACTCCTCGCCCGAGGCTTCAGCGTTGATCAGGATCTTGTCGTCGATGTCGGTGACGTTGCGCACGTAGGTGACGTCGTATCCGCTGTAACTGAACCAGCGCCGCAGCTGGTCGTAGACGAGCGCCGACCGCAGGTGCCCGATGTGCGGAGACGACTGCACCGTCGGCCCGCACACGTACACGCCCACCTTGCCCGGTACAAGAGGAACGAAGTCGACCAGCGCACGCTGCTGGGAGTCATAAAGGCGTAGAGTCACCGCCCCATCATAGAAGCCCCCCGCCGTCTGTGACGCGCCCGCACCGCCGCGTCGAGCCCGCGAGAGAAGCGTTTCCCGACGAGAAATGCCGTTGCGCGAGCTTCTCTCGTCGGTAAACGCTTCTCTCGCCTGGCGGGCGGGGGCGGGCGGGGCAGGGCGGGGCGGGTCAGCGGGGGTAGAGGAGGGCCGAGGCGATCGCGAGCACACCCTCGGTGCGGCCGGTGAATCCGAGGCCGTCGGTAGTGGTCGCCGAGACGCTGACCGGGGCAGCGAGGATGCCCGACAGCACGGCCTCGGCCTCAGACCTTCGCGGGGCGAACTTCGGCCGCGTCGCGACGAGCTGTACCGACACGTTGCCGATGCGGTAGCCCGCCTCCGCGACGAGGCGCACCGTCTCGGCCAGGAACACGTCACCGTGCGCCCCATCGAACCGCGGGTCTGACGTGCCGAAGATGCTGCCGAGGTCGCCGAGCCCCGCCGCCGAGAGCAGAGCGTCGCAAATGGCGTGGGCCACGGCATCCCCGTCGCTGTGGCCCTCGAGGGCCGGTTCGCCCGGCCAGCTGAGGCCGGCGAGCCAGAGTTCTTTCGCCGGCGAATCGTCGGCCGGCGGAGGATCGGAGGCTGGCGCATGTTCCGCACGACTGGCGATTCCGGCGCCGCCGCTGGCATCACCAGCAGCAGCACCAGCGGCGGCGGCAGCAGCACCACCGGTTGCAGCGAACGCATGCGCATCCACCCCCAAGCCGGTGCGCGGCAGCGCAACGCTCACGGCTGCGATCAGGAGCTGCTCGGCTCGCCGCAGATCCCACGGGGTCGTGATCTTGAACGCGAGCGGGTCGCCGTGGATGATCGCCACGTCGTACCCCGCGGCGGCAACTAAGGCGGCGTCGTCGGTGAACTCCGCGCCCGCCTTCGCATAGGCGGCTTCGAGGTGTGCACGCGGAAACCCCTGCGGCGTCTGCACGGCCGACAACTCGGAGCGGTCGACGGTCGCCGCTGCCAGGCCGTGCAGGTCTGTTCGCTTGATGGTGTCGCTCACCGGAAGCCCCGGAATCGCCCCCCGGCCCGACTGCTGTACCGCGTCGATGACCGCCTGAAACTGCGCCACCGGCGTGAGCGCGCGCGCCGCGTCGTGCACGAGCACCACGTCGACCGAGGCCGACAACGCAGAAAGCCCCGCCGCAACCGACTTTTGGCGACTCGCTCCCCCGGCGACCACGGTGACGTAACCGGATGCCCGGCCGGCGACATCCCGAACGATCTCTTCAGCCAGCTCGACCCGGTCGGCCGGGGCGACCACGACGATCTGCGTCTCGCCCGCGAGTTGCAGAATCGGGTCGATGCAGCGCGACAGGATCGAGCGTTCGCCGACACTCACAAAAGCCTTCGGCAGCGGGTGACCCAAGCGGGTTCCGCTGCCGGCGGCGACCACGATGACCGCGACTGCGGGGGTCACGTGATCGACGCGGCTTCGGTGTGAGCGCGGGAGGCGCTAAAGGGCGTCGGCACGGCGGCGTGGGCGCTGAGGAGGTTGGTTCTGACGCGGAGGCGTAAAGCCGAGCGGCTTTACGAGGCCAGAACTTCGTCGAGAACCAGCGAGGCCTTCTCTTCGTCGGTCTTCTCGGCCAGCGCGAGCTCGGAGATCAAGATCTGGCGCGCCTTCGCAAGCATGCGCTTCTCGCCGGCAGACAGACCGCGGTCTTGGTCGCGCCGCCACAGGTCGCGAACGACCTCGCTCACCTTGATGACGTCGCCCGAAGCCAGTTTCTCGAGGTTCGCCTTGTAGCGCCTCGACCAGTTCGTGGGCTCTTCGGTGAACGGAGCGCGCAGAACCTCGAACACCTTGTCGAGACCCTCTTTGCCGATCACATCGCGAACGCCGACCAGGTCGACGTTGTCTGCGGGAACTTCGATGGTGAGGTCGCCCTGCGTCACGCGCAGTTTGAGGTAGATTTTCTCCTCACCCTTGATGATGCGGGTCTTCACCTCGGAAATCGTCGCCGCACCGTGGTGCGGGTATACGACAGTTTCGCCAACCTCAAAAAGCATGTAGTGATATCCCTTCTAGACTACCAAGTTTACCACAGGCGACTTGTAGTAAGGTTCGCCTAACCGTCTCCGGCCAGACGAGCCGATAGGCTAAACTCGTAGCGTTTTACCGCCCGTGTAACTTCGATGGGCGGCAGCCACTTCTGGAGGGTTTTGTGAGAGCACGGTCACGGTACGCGGCATCCATTCTGGTGGCTCTGGCGATCGGCGCCTCGGCTTCGGGCTGCGCCTTCATCACCCCTCAGGCGACCACCACCATCGTGGAATCGTCGAATGGCGTCAGCGGCAACGTCGACCCCAACCTCGCTATGCGTAACGCCACGCTGATCAGCGATGACGGCAAGACGGCCAGCCTGCTCGTCTCGCTCGTCAACACCGACACCACCGGCATGCTGGTGAACATCCAGTACGTCAACGCGGCCGGCGCGAACGTGGCCGAGACGGCCTACGTGAACGCGAAGAGCACCCTTGGCGTCGGCGGCTCGACCGACAAGAAGATCGTCTTCACCGGGCTCAACGTGAAGGCCGGCACGCTCTTCCCCATCTACTTCCAGTACGGCTCGCAGACCGGCACGAAGCTGCTCGTTCCCGTGCTCACCAGCGACTGGCCGCAGTACAAGGGCCTCGGCCCGGCGGCCGCCGCCACCACCGCGCCGTAGCGCACGCGCAGCCCCTCCCCGCGCTGAGCTCCTCCCCGCGCTGAGCTCCCCGCCACGCCGAGCTCCTCCCCCGCGCTGAGCGTGGTCTGGTGCGCCGAGATGCAAGGCGGATGAGGAGAGCCGCACTATTGGTGCGGCCGACGAAGCTCCCCGCCGGCACGGCCCACCGATCCCGCGGATCGTCGGGAACCGACGGCGTGGGCCCACGCAGCAGATCGACGTACCAGACCGCGCTCAGGCCTCGAAACGGTAGCCCAAGCCTCGTACAGTCACCAGCAACACAGGCTCGGAGGGCGCCTGCTCGATTTTCGAGCGGATGCGCTTGATGTGAACATCCAGCGTCTTCGTGTCGCCGAAATAGTCTGAGCCCCACACCCGGTCGATCAGCTGACCTCGGGTGAGCACCCGGCCGGCGTTGCGCAGCAGCAGCTCGAGCAGCTCGAATTCCTTGAGCGGCATGGGGGTGTCGACGCCGCCGACCGCGACGGTGTGGCGCTCGACATCCATGCGCACGGGGCCCGCTTCGAGCACGGGCTCGCCCAGATCATCCGCTTCTGTACGCCGGCGCATGACGGCCCGGATGCGCGCCAGCAGCTCGCGCGACGAGTACGGCTTCGTCACGTAGTCATCGGCGCCCAGCTCGAGCCCCACCACCACGTCGACCTCGGAGTCTTTGGCCGTGAGCATGATGATCGGCACCTGCGAGCGCGTGCGGATCTGCCGGCACACCTCGGTGCCCGGAATACCCGGAATCATCAGGTCGAGCAGAATCAGATCAACACCGCCTCGGTCGAACTCGGCCAGCGCGCTCGGCCCATCGGGCGCAAGAGCGACCTCGTAGCCCTCACGGCCCAGCAGGTAGGCGAGAGGTTCGCTGAGTGACAGCTCGTCTTCGACCAGCAGAATGTGTATCACTGTTGTTCTCCTTGAGAGGCTGACGCAGCATGAGACGCCGCGGGCAGCCGAATGGTGAAAGTCGAGCCGTGCAATGGCTGCGACCAGACGCGAATGTCGCCGCCGTGGTTCTCGATGACGTGCTTCACAATGCTGAGGCCGAGGCCGGTGCCTCCAGTGTTGCGTGAGCGTGCCTGATCAACACGGAAGAAGCGTTCGAACACCCGACCGAGGTCTTCTTCGGGAATGCCGACGCCTTGATCGGTGACGGCTATCTCGACAATACCTTCGGTGACACGCACCCCTACGCCGATGCGGGTGCCCTCCCCCGAATACTGCACGGCGTTCGCAATGAGGTTGTGCAGCGCCAGGATGAGCAGACCCTCGTCGCCGAAGACGTGCGCGCCTTTTTCGCCGCCGCTCACAATGGTGACCATGCGAGTATCCACCTGCACATGATTCTGGTCGATGGCGCTGGCGACGATGGTGTCGACGTCGACCAGCTCGGCACTCGTGAGCACGTCGGAGGCCTGCAGGCGCGAGAGCTCGATGATCTCGCGGGTGATGCGGCCGAGCCGCTGTGCCTCGGTTTCGAGTCGCTTGGCGAAACGGCGAACCTGCTGCGGATCATCCGACGCCGGCTCGAGCGCCTCGGCGAGCAGCGAAATCGCCCCGATGGGAGTCTTCAGCTCGTGGCTGATATTGGCGATGAAGTCGCGCCGCACCTCTTCGAGGCGGTGCGCCTCTGTGCGGTCGTCGGCGAGCAGCAACAGGTAGCGGCTGCCGAGCCGCGCGACACGAACCGACAGGTGAATGGTCGCTTCGCCGAACGGCCCGCGGGCAAGGCTCATGTCTCTCGACACGGGGGTGCCGGTGCGCCTGACCGAGTCGACCATGTCGACGAGCTCCGGATGCACGAGACCCTGGTTCCACACCAGACCGAACGCGAGCGCGGCAGGCGACACCTTGACGACATTGTTCGAGGCGTCGAGCACGACTCCTGCCGAATCGATCGCGTCGATCACCTGATCGACCCCGTCAGGAACCGACGGGTCGACAATGGTCGCCGCATGATCGCTTCGACGCGCCGCAGTGACCAGGAGAATGACGAAACCCGAACCGACGGCGAGGCCGAGTGCCACAGACAGCAGCACCAACAAGCCTGAATCCATAGCGACTACACTAATGACTCGCCAGAGTCACCTGACCTTCTTTGCCGCTCGTGGGTCGCCGTGCCGTTGGATGTTCAAGCGTTCGGCACCTTCTGTTAACCTCGGATAGGCAAGATGGCGACGTATGCCTGGCGGAGAGCTGAGGCATCGGTTCGGTGCAACCGCGCCACATACGCACGAAGCACCGCAGAGAGGATCCACCACACATGCGCGAGGTATTTCAGCAAGAACTGCGCGAAGTTCAGGAGCGCCTGGTCGAGATCAGCAAGCTGGTCGTCGTCGCCATCACGAACGCCACCACGGCGTTCAACGAGTCGAACGTGTCACTCGCTGAGCAAGTGATCGCCGACGACCCGAAGATCGACGCTCTCGCTTCCGACCTCGACGAGCTCGCGATCAGCATCATGGCACTCCAGCAGCCCGTGGCTCGCGACCTTCGCATCGTCGTCAGCGCCCTCCGCATGAGCGCGTCGCTCGAGCGCATGGGTGACATCGCTCAGCACATCGCCCAGCTGGCCCGCTACCGCTACCCCGAGAAGGTCGCCCAAGACAAGCTGCTCGGCACCTTCAACGAGATGGGCCGCCTCGATGTCGAGGTCGCCGAGAAGCTCAGCCGCCTCATCGAAACCGAAGACCTCGACCTCGCCGACGAGATGCGCGACATCGACGACCGCATCGACGAGCTGCACCTCAGCGTGTTCGAGACCGTTCTCAGCGAGAGCTGGGCCGGAACCTCCGTCAACACAGTCGATGTCACCCTGGCCTCGCGCTACCACGAGCGCTTCGCCGACCACGCGGTCAGCATCGCGAAAAAGGTCAAGTACCTCGCCACGGGCGAGTGGACGGGCTCCGGCCAGCGCTGACCCCGGTCATCCGCCCCGCCTCGGCCTCCGGAAGGCATCCGACCCGCGGGCGCCAACCGCACACGTTGCGAAAAAGCACCTCGATCTTTGCGTCGAGGTGCTTTTTCGCAACTTCTGCTCAAGACACGCTGCTCTAGAGCGGCCAGCGGTCGGGCCGCTCGCAGTGGCCGCGTTACTTCTTGCCTTGGGCGGCGACGGCGGCCGCACCGGCGGCGGCGGCCTCGGGGTCGAGGTAGGCGGCGGGCTCGAGAGGCGTGAAGGTGGCGTCGAGCTTGTAGACCAAGGGGATGCCCGTGGGAATGTTCAGCTCGGCGATGTCGTCATCCGAGACGTTGTCGAGGTGCTTCACCAGGGCGCGCAACGAGTTGCCGTGGGCCGTGACGAGCACGGTCTTTCCGGCAGCCAGGTCGACGGTGATGTCGCTGAACCAGTACGGGAGCATCCGGTCGACCACGTCTTTGAGGCACTCGGTGCGGGGCACCGCGTCGCCGAGCTCGGCGTACCGCGGGTCGTGCACTTGCGAGTACTCGTCATCGTCGGCCAAGGGCGGCGGCGGCACGTCGTACGAGCGGCGCCAGGTCTGAAACTGCTCGGCGCCGTACTCGGCGAGGGTCTGCGCCTTGTCTTTTCCCTGCAGAGCGCCGTAGTGACGCTCGTTGAGACGCCACGAGCGCCTCACGTCGATCCAGAGGCGGCCAGCGACGGTCAAGGCGTAGTTCGCGGTCTCGATGGCGCGCACCAAGCGCGAGGTGTACAGCACGTCGGGGGTGAGCCCCGACTCCGCCAGCAGCTCGCCAGCGCGCTTCGCCTCAGCGACACCCTGCTCACTCAGCCCCACATCGACCCAGCCAGTGAAGAGGTTCTTCTGGTTCCACTCGCTGTTGCCGTGGCGCAGCAGTATCAAGGTGTAAGGCTCAGTCATGACTCCATTCTAGTGAGAGGCGGATGCCCCTCTCGGGCCCGCCGCCGAGACCGGGGGTGCCGCCCCTCAGGCCGGCTTCAGCGAGTGCGGGTGCCTCGCTCGGGCCGGCCGCCACGGCCGGAAGTGCCGCTCTCAGGCCGGCCTCAGCGAGCGTGGATGCCTCGCTGGGTTCGCCGAAGCACCTGCGCCGAACCGTAGAATTCCGCTATGCCGATCGGTGAAATCACGCGGGGAACGACGAACACCAATCGTCTTCGCCGCGTCGACCGCTGGATCGCCGCCCAGCCCCTGTTGCGCCTGGTCGACGACCCGCTCGTGGTCGACCTCGGCTACGGGGCGAGCGCCGTGACCGCCCTCGAGCTGCACCAGCGCCTGGCGAAGGTGCGCCCCGACGTCGAGGTGGTGGGGCTCGAGATCTCGCCCGACCGGGTCGCGACGGCACGCAACCAGCTCGAGGCCGTGCGTGCTGGCTCCACCGGGTTCGCTGCCGATGCCCGAGTGAGCTTCGCACTCGGCGGGTTCGAGACACCGTTGCCGCGAGGGCGGCGGGCAGCGGTCATCCGCGCCTTCAATGTGCTGAGGCAGTACGACGAGACCGATGTCGTGGCAGCCTGGCACCGCATGGCCGGCCGGCTTCAGGGCGGCGGGATGCTCGTGGAGGGCACCTGCGACGAAATCGGCCGAGTGTCGAGTTGGGTTGCGCTCTCGCCCTCCGGCCCGCAGACGTTCACCCTCTCGGTGCGCCTCGCCGGGCTCGAGAAGCCCTCGATCGTCGCGGAACGCCTGCCGAAGGTACTCATCCACCGCAACGTGGAGGGTGAGCGCATCCACACCCTGCTGGGCGACTTGGATGCCGCGTGGCAACGTAACGCGCCGCTGTCGGTGTACGGGCCGCGGCAGCGCTGGGTGGCGAGCATTCGGGCTCTCGCTGCCGCTGGCTGGCCTGCCCTCGGGCCCGCCTCGCGCTGGCGCCTAGGCGAGCTCACCCTGCCCTGGGCGTCTGTCGCCCCCCGAGCCTTCGCCTACCCCGGTTGAGGAGACCAACCCACCCCGGCGTGGCGTGCATCGAGGGGGCGCAAAAGCACCTCCAGGCCGTTCCGAAGGTGCTTTTGCGCAACCGACACGGCATCCCGGCGGCCCCGGCACTCACAAGCGCGTTTCAGAGGTCGGGCAGGGATGCACGCGCCTGGTCTGAGGTGAGGCCGGTAGCCGTGAGCAGATCCATGACGAGCGGCCGCAACTCCATGACCACAGAGCCCTCGACGAGCGGGCTGTCGGGAAAGAGCTCCTCGGGGTCGAGCTTCACGGCCACGAGGATGAGATTCTGGCGCACAAGCGGCCGCACCATCGGGTCGTCGAGGCTCTGACCGAGCAGATTCACAGCGCCGACCAGCCCCGCTAGCAGGTCGGCGAACTCGGGGCGCGCCGCGCCGTCACGCATCAGCACCATGAGCCTTCGGGCGACCACGCGCAGGTCGCGCACGGCCAGGTCGACTCCGGCGAACAGCTGCCTCTGCCGATTCAGCTCGGGCAATCGGCGCCGCAGCCAGGGCGAAATGGTGGCGATGCCGATGGCCGATTCGAGGGATGCGCGCCACTGGTCCATCATGGGCTGCGTCGAGCGGGCGGCCTCGAGCACCCGCCCCATATCGTTATCGGGGCCGCGTCGAAGTTCGATCACGAGGTCGTCGACGATGCGCGAGAACGTGCGCAGCACCCTCCGGGCATCCGTCACGGCGACCTTCGCAGCGTCGCGCGGCACCAGCGCCGTCACGATCAGCGCGATCGCCCCGCCGATCAGGCCGTCGATGGTGCGGGTGAACGGGCCCCCCGGCACGACCGGCAGCATGGCGACCAGCACCGATTGCACTCCTGCCACGATGGCGAACCCCGGTGAGGGCGAAATGAACCGCGCCACGAACAGCGTCACCACGAGGCTCAGTGCGAGTTGCCAGATGCCCTGCCCGAACCCGAGCAGAATCACCTCGCTCAACGCGATGCCCAGAGTGACGCCCAGCGCCGTCTCGAGCACGCGGATGGGCCGGGCATCCCGCACGAAACCGAGGCTCGACAGCGTGACGGTCACGGCCGTGATCGGTGCCGTGTGCCCGAGCCCATAGTGGGCCACCGAGTATGCGGCGACGACCGCGATGACGAGTTGCAGGATGGCCGGGGCCGACCCCATCGACCGCCGAAACCCCGTGCGGGTGCTGAACCTCAGCCACCTCGAGCCCGCTCGGGTGCGAGCCCGGCCAGAACTCGGGCGTGTCTCCCGAGCTGGAGCCACGGATCAGCGCCGCTTAGCGCCCAGGCGCGGCAACCGCGGAATGCGCCCGGCAGCAGCACCCGCCTCAGGCGGAACAATGATCTCTTGCGCAGCCGGCACCAGAATGCCTTCACTGGCGACGGCGAGCACGGCGTCGACCGGGGTAGTGCGTTTCACAATCGCCAAGGCGATGGGGCCGAGCTCGAAGTGCTGCGCGCTGGCGGTGATGGCTCCCACCGGGGCCGGGGCCTCGTCGGGGTCTGCGTCGGTCTGGGCATCCTGAAGCAGCACCTGATCGCCCGGGGCCGGCAGCACCGAGTCGGAGCCGTCAAGATGCAGCATCACAAGCCGGCGAGGTGGATGCCCGAGATTGTGCACCTTCGCCACCGTCTCCTGCCCGCGGTAGCACCCCTTGTTCAGGTGCACGGCCGAACGAATCCAGTCGACTTCGTGCGGAATCAGCCGGTCGTCAGACTCGGTCGTCAGCCGGGGCCGCCAGGCCGCAATGCGCAGGGCTTCGGCGGCGAGAGTTCCGGCGACCTCGATGTCGCCGCGGGCGGCCGCTGCTGCCAGCGCCGTCAGCTCGTCGCGTGCGACCAGCACTTCGCGCCAGGTGAAGTCGGCTCCCGGATGCTCGTCGACCTCGGCATACTGATGACCACCCGTGACAACGGCACTCCACGGGTCGCGCCAGACCAGCGGCACGCCGTTCGGAGCAGCCACGAACGCCTCGACGGCCGCCTCATCGTCGGCTTCGGACGGCCCGTCGGAGGCGGTGACCGAAGAGTCGGCCGCGGGCATCCACCCCACCGTCGCGAAATCAGCCGTGCGGTCGGCGATCTCGACACGCAGCATGAACCGCATGCGATCGAGCCAGGTGTAGAGCGACGTCGTTTCGGAGTGGTCGATGAGCAGCCACGTGGTCACGCCGTCGTCGAACACCCGAATGGCGTGCTCGATGTGGCCGCTCGGGTCGAGAAGCAGTGTTTCGGCCGACGAACCCGCTTCCAGACCCTTCAGGCTCTGGCTGGTGACCGAATCGAGCCAGCTCAGCCGGTCGACGCCGGTGACCGAGAGCACTCCGCGGTTCGACAGGTCGACGATCGCGCCGCCGAGCAGCAATCGCTGTTCACGAAGGGGGTTGCCGTAGTGTGCGGCCACGCCGGCATCGTCGCCGCTCGCTTCAACGGCCCCGGGGAGGGAAAGAAACGGTGAAGCGGTCATGGTGTGCATCCAGTCGTGTGCGTTCAGTCAATCGACGCGGGCCAGCCGGGCCGACGCGTGGGTGCGCAAGTCTTGGCCGAGTGCCGCGATGTCCCAGGCCCAGAGAAGATGGCCTGCTACCAGTCCATAAATACGAGTGGCCGCAGAATATTCCTTCGCCGAGTGCGAACGCATCACGGCGTCTGTCGCCAGATCGATGCGCGCCGCCTTGACCTGGCCGATGTAGAGCTCGTCGACACCGCCCGGGTGCAGCAACGAAACTTCGATGTCGAAGCCCTCATCGGCGTTTCGCAGGCTCTCCACGGCGTCGGTGCTCGCATAGGGCCGGGGGTCGGCGCCGGGCAGCATGCCGGGGCCCGGGTCGCCTTCGACCGAGGGGCGGCTGAGCCGCCAATAACCCATCTCGGTGACGAGGGGCGTCAGCTTGTCGTCGAGCAACCAGGCGTTAGAGCTGTAGTTGAGGTAGGGCAAGCCGTCTTGGCTGAAGCTCACACGCTGGCCGAACTCGTGGCTGATCTTCTCGTCGCCGAGGCGATAATCGATGACGCCCGTGCCCTCCCAGACGCCGAGCAGCCACGACAGGGGCACGATCTCGGGCGGCAGCCCGGTGGGAATCTCGATCACGCCTGCACCTCACTCATCACGAGCTCACCGCGAGCGTTCAGCGCTGGCCGCGAAAGAGCCTCAAGATGACGATGACCGAGGTGAAGGCGATGCCGATTCCCGCGAGTCCCAGCAGCCCGAGATAAAAAAGTTCAAGAGGCACATATGACATGTGGCAATTCTAGAGGAGAAGCTCGGCTACCGCCGCACTCCGCGCTAGCGCGGCAGTCCGCGCTCGGTTGACAGAGGCCACCTGTCAGCGACGCAGCTTGGCGACTCGGCGAGCTCGTGCGGCAAGGAGGATGGCCGATGTTCCTGCCGCGACGATCGTGAGCGCCCCGAGCACAGGGAGAAGCACGTCGGAACCTGTGCTCGCCAGGTGCGCTCCGGTGCCGGAGGCGCTGCCTTGCTGCGAGGTTATGTTCGTCGGGGTAGGCGTTTCTGTGGGTGTCGGGGGCGACGACGCTGGACTCACACCCAGACTGTATTGTGCTGTAGCGCTGGGGTCGGCGCCATTCGACGCGGTGATGACGATAGTGGCCGGCGATGCTGGCACTGCCGTCGGAGTTCCGGAGATCGTCGCGGTTGCCGGGTCGTAGGTCAAGCCGTCGGGGAGCGCTCCCGTCACGGTGATGACGGGGGTCGGTGTACCGACTGCTTGGAAAGTGAAAGTGTACGGTTCGCCGACCTTCGCTGCTGGTGGAGACCCGGAAGTAATGGTGGGGCTGATGTTCTGGCTGATGACGGAGACGGTGTTGCTTCCTAAGTTCGCGACGACCGCGGTCGCGTTTGTCGGGTTGACAGCCACATCTCGAGAGTCAACGCCTACGGGGACATCCTGAGCGATCGCTGCGTCGCCCTGGATAGCCGAGACGTTTTCCGACGCGTTGTTGACGACAAATGCGGTGTGCGTCGTGCTGTCGACGGCGACAGCGACAGGGTCGGCGTTCACTCCCACGGTTCGGACGACGGCCGTACCTTGGATCTCTGAGACTTGCGTGGAGTTCTTGTTCACCACATACGCGATGTGCGTCGAGGAGTCGACCGCGACAGCAACAGGATTAGCGCCGACCGGAACGTCTTGACCCACACCGGCGGTGCCCACAATGACGGACACGTTTTCGGACGTGTTGTTGACGACGTACGCCGTGTGCGTTGTGCTGTCGACCGCGATGGCGTTCGGATCAGCGTTCACACCGACAGTGCGAACGACCGCCGTGCCCTGGATTTCTGAGACCGTTGTGGAGTTCTTGTTCACCACGTACGCGATGTGCGTCGAGGTGTCGACGGCGACAGCGACCGGGTTGCTACCGGTTGGCACGGTCGTTGCCGTGAAGGTACCGGGCGTGGCCTCTTGGATCACTGATGCGCTGTTGCTGTCGTAACTGGCGATGTATGCGATGCCAGTGGTGTCATCGACGGCGACGCCTTTCGGGCTGTTTCCGACTCCGACATCCGCGACAGCCGCGTCTCCTCGGATGATGGTCACATTATTGGTGCTCTCGCCGACGATGTATGCCGTGTGAGTCACGCTGTTGACGGCTATGGAATTGACGTCGGCACCCACGCCCGCAGTGCCTACGAGGCCGCCGTTGCGGAAGATCGACACCGTCGTTCCGTTTTTGTTCACGGCATAGATGGTGTTGTCGCCGGTGTCCACGCCAACCACGACCGGAGTATTCACCCCTAAGGAGGTGACGGAATAGGACGTGGTCGCCGCCCATGCACTGCCCGTCATCAAAAGAGTCGCCCCGAGCACCATCAATCCTCCGATGGTCGCGTAAGCGCGGGTTGGGCCCAGAGTTCTGTTTCGTCGGTTCACAGTCGGGATCTTAGTCGAGGGTTCGTCACTATCGCTAGCTTTGGAGCAATTGTCACATTCTCACTAGCGCAATTCGATGCTTAGTGAGAAACTTTCAGCATTCGGAGGATGTCGCTATGGATATTCCCCCTTCTGTTTCTGGAGCAAGTGAACCCATGAAGATCAAATTTCCCCTCTGCGCTACGGCGATTACTGCCGGCGTTCTGATTGTCGGCAGCGTCGGCGCTTCTTCAGCCGAAGCAAAGGTGACCAGTTCCTCTTTCGCGAGCCTAGGTGCCGCAGCAAAGCCGGCGGCGAGCGTCACAGACGCCGCGGGCAACTTGTTCACGCTCAATGAGGGCGACAACACGATCTCGAAAATCACTCCGGCAGGCACAGTGACAAGGGTGTTCTCGTCTCTTGGTGCTGGAGTGAGCCCCCAGAGCATGACGATCGACCCGTTGGGTAACCTGTACGTTTCGTGCGCTGGCACAGACTCTGTCACCCGCGTGTCACCATCCGGTGCCACCATCAAGTACTGGTCGTACGATGGCGTGGGCTCAATGCCGCGAGGAATCACCTCTGACGCCGGCGGCAACGTGTTCGTTGCCAACTACGCCAACTCCACCATCATGAAGATCGCAGCGACGGGTGCCGTCTACCCGGCCTTCGCACGACTCGACCCCGCCGACTACACGTATGGTCTCGCCACCGACGCGAGCGGCAACATCTACGCGGCCGACACTGCAACAGATCGGATCTCGAAAATATCTGCCACGGGCGCCGTGACAGAAGCCTTCGCACAGCTGCCGAAAGACGCTCATCCCGTCTACGTCGCGGTGGACTCCCACGGAGACGTCTACTCGGCAAACAGCGCTGGGAACGTTGCAAAGTTCGCATCCAACGGCAGCGTGATCGACACGAACATCATGAGCGCGCCCGGGCCGAGCAAACCCGACAACCTCATGCTGGACCCGTACGGCGACCTCTTCATCGCCGACGAATTCACCAACCAAATCACCGCCGTCGATCCGAACGGTGGCGATGCCGGGATCATCGCCAGCCTCCCGACAGGCTCCCTCGCGCGAGCCGAGGCGATCTCCGGCAGCATCGTCTACGCGCCGGACTACATCACCGGCGACGTCCAGCGCTCCGATCTGCGACCAGCAATGTCCACCGCCGGGCTGAAGACCTCCATCCGGCGAGCAAGCAGAACCTCGATGGCCGTCACCGCAGACGGTTTCGAGCCCCTGTACGCAGTGAGCATGGGCTCACTTCCGCCCGGTCTTGACCTCGATGCTCAGACCGGACGCATCTCCGGTTCGCCGACGACCGTCGGAACCTACACATTCGACATCCTCACCATGAACCACTGGGGCGGCTCCAGCCCACAGCACGAGGTCATCACAGTCACTCCGTGATGACCTCGCCCGCGTAAAAAAGTGGTCACCGCGGCGCGCCAGCCATCTACCTACGCATTAACTAG
>JAODBB010000032.1 GCA_025463745.1 Subtercola sp. | reverse complement strand
CTCGGCATCTTCGGCAGAGCCCCAGCCCTCGGTCTTGACCCATTTGCCGGGCTCGAGGTCTTTGTAGTGCTCGAAGAAGTGCTCGATCTCGCTGCGCAGCTGCGCGGGGATGTCCGCGACATCCTGAATCGCGGCCCACCGCGGGTCTTTCGCCGGAACCGCGATGATCTTCGAATCGATGCCCGCCTCGTCGGTCATGTTGAACACGCCGACAGGCCGAACCTTGACGCCGACGCCCGGAAAGACGGGGTACTCGAGCAGCACGAGCACGTCGACAGGGTCGCCGTCGAGGCCGAGCGTGTTCTCGAAGAATCCGTAGTCGGTGGGGTAGACGAAGGAGGTGAAGAGCACGCGGTCGAGGTACACCCGGCCGGTTTCGTGGTCGACTTCGTACTTGTTGCGGCTTCCCTTAGGAATCTCGATGACGGCGTCGTAGCTACCCATGACGAAACTGCTCCTTTATGAATTGTGTTCTCAAACTGCAATAACGTTACTGGATGCACCCTGACACTCGAAGGCCGCGCCTGACCCCGGCGATGGCAGATGTGCGTCGGGCGGTTCGCGAGCTGCTGGCCGAGGTGCTCGCGCCTGCTGCGCCCGAAGCACTTACTGCGCTCGATGCCGCACAGGGCGCCCGGCCTGTCGGTGCCGATGGGGTCGCAGTGGCTCGGGATGCCCTGCCCGGCCTGCTCGCTGCGCCCGATGCTGCTCCGGATGCCCGACCTCCCCACGCCGACGAGGCCGCTCAGGCTCCGGATGCCCGGCTCGTGCTCGTCGCCCTGAGTGGTGGCCCCGATTCCCTCGCCCTGGCGGCGGCCCTCGCATTCGAAGCACCGAGGGCCGGCCTCGCCGCGGGCGCGATCATCGTCGACCACGCCTTGCAGCAGGGATCAGCCGAAGTCGCAGCCCGCGCCGCGGCTCAGGCCCGCGCGCTCGGGCTCGGTCCCGTCATCGTCGAGACGGTGACCGTGGCCGGAGCGAGCCGCGGGGGAGCTGGTGCAGACGGCACCCCCGAAGCCGCGGGGAAGCCATCCGCTTCGACCGGAGGCCTCGCAGTCGGAGTGTATGCCCCCGCTCCGACGGGCGGCCCCGAAGCCGCCGCCCGTACAGCGCGCTATGCCGCCTTCGAGCGGGCTGTCGCCGCGACGGGCGCGAGCCACGTACTGCTCGCCCACACGCTCGACGATCAGGCCGAGACCGTGCTGCTGGGGCTCGCTCGCGGCTCCGGCCCCGCCAGCCTGTCGGGCATGAGCCCGGTCAACGGTGCCTACCTCAGGCCGCTGCTGGGCATCCCGCGCCGCACGCTGCACCAGTCGCTCGCCGACCAGGGGCTCGAGGCCTGGCATGACCCGCAGAACGACGACCCCGCCTACAGGCGGGTGCGCGTGCGCCAGACCGTGCTGCCGGTGCTCGAGGCCGAACTCGGGCCCGGTATCGCCGAGGCGCTGGCACGCACGGCCGACCAGTTGCGCGAAGACTCCGACGCTCTGGATGCCCTCGCTTCCGAATGGGCGGCCGAAATCGTCGAGCACGCCGAGGCCGGCATCGCCGTCGATGTGCACGGGCTGGCATCGAATCCGCCGGCGCTCGCGCAGAGGATCGTGCGTTTCGTGGTCGCCAGCGAATTCGGCACCACGCTCTCGAGGGCCCAGACGCTCGCGGCGCTGCGGCTCGTCACCGAATGGCATGGGCAGGTCGGGGTGGATCTGCCGGGCATCCACGTCGCCCGTGTCGCAGGCCAGCTCGTGTTCACGCGTCGCGCCTGACACCTGCGGCGCCACCCGCCGGCACGTTCGCCACCCCGCCGACCCCGCCGACCCGGCCCGCCCTGCCGGCACGTCCGCCACCCCGCCCTCCCGCCACCTAGCACTCCCGCCACCCCGCCCTCCCCGCGGGCGCAAACGGGCGGCGCTGAGCGAAACCTCGGTCATATAGCCCGAGGTTTGCCTGATCTCCGTCGATTTGCAGCCGTAGCCGGCCGACAGTGCCGCTTCAGGTCGTACCGCAGCCCGAGGCTCGGTGCCGCTGCACGCCCGGCGCTTGGGTAGGCTGACGACATGGATTCCCGCGACGTTGAAGCCGACCTGTCAAGCGTTCTCATCACCGAAAGCGAGATTCACGCGAAGATCGTCGAACTGGCCCGCCGCATCGAGGCCGACTACGCCGGTCAAGATCTGCTGCTGGTGGGCGTGCTCAAGGGCGCCGTCATGGTGATGGCCGACCTCGCGCGCGAACTGCGCCTGCCCATCAGCATGGACTGGATGGCCGTGTCGTCGTACGGCAACAGCACGCAGTCCAGCGGTGTGGTGCGCATTCTCAAAGACCTCGACAGCGAGCTCGAGGGCCGCACGGTGCTGATCGTCGAAGACATCATCGACTCGGGGCTGACCCTTTCGTGGCTGCTCGCGAACCTGCGCTCGCGTGGGCCGGCGTCGGTCGAGGTGTGCGCCCTACTGCGTAAACCCGATGCGGCGACCATCCAACTGGATGTTCGGTACGTCGGTTTCGACATTCCCAACGAATTCGTGGTGGGCTATGGCCTCGATTACGCCGAGAAGTACCGCAACCTGAAAGACATCGGGGTGCTGGCGCCCCACATGTACTCCTGACACGAACATGGATCACGAAAACCGCCCCACACAGC
Organism: Subtercola sp.; assembly: GCA_025463745.1. Classification (GTDB taxonomy): domain Bacteria; phylum Actinomycetota; class Actinomycetes; order Actinomycetales; family Microbacteriaceae; genus Subtercola. The sequence goes on along the minus strand of JAODBB010000032.1, from coordinate 13,871 downwards.
GAATCGTGGGGCGGTTTTCGTGATCCATGAGCCGCCCGGCGGCCGCGGCCCGCTGAATGGCGGGCGAGGGCTTAGGCGTTCGCGCTCGCCGTCGCGGCAGCGGCGTCGTTCTCGCGGTGCTGCTCGGCCGCAGCGTGCGCTGCGTGGGCGGTGGCCTGAATCGTGGCCTTGCGCTTGAACAGCAGTGCGGCCATGATCGCGCCGGCGAAGAAGGCTCCGGATGCGCACCAGTACGCGATCGTGTACCCGTGCACGGCGGCCTGCGCCGCGACCGCGGGCGTGGTGGGCAGATTCGCCGCGAGGTAACCCGTCACCGAGGTGGCGACGAGGGTGTTCAGCAGCGCGGTGCTGATCGAGCCGCCGACCTGCTGGCTGGTGTTCACCATGGCCGAGGCGACACCGGCGAACTGGCGGTCGACGCCGAGGGTGGCGGTCTGGATCGACGCCGGCATGATCGTTCCCATGGCGAGGCCCATGAGCATCAGGGGCGGCAGGATGTTCGCGGCATACGTGCTCGAAAGGTTGAGCTGCGTCATCCACGCCAGGGCGCCCGACGCCATCAGCATGCCGATGGGAACCAGAACCTTGGGGCCGAACCGGGGAACGAAGATGTTCGTGCCGAGCTGGGCGGCCAGCACGAGGCATCCGATCATGGGCAAGAACGACAGACCGGTGGTGATGGGTGAAAAGCCGAGCGAGGTCTGCAGGAAGTAGGTCAGGAACAGGAATACGGCGAACATGCCCGAGCCCGCCACGAAGATCGACAGGTACGAGGCGCCGCGGTTGCGGTTGAGCACGATCGGCAGAGGCAGCAGCGGGTGCTTCGCTCTCTGCTGCCAGAGCACGAACGCGATGAAGAGAATGCCGCTGGCGACCAGCATGCCCCAGGTCCAGAAGTCTCCCCAACCGTTCAGTTCGGCGTTCGAAAAACCGTAGACCAGCGAGAACAGGCCGGCTGACGCCAGGATGGTTCCGGGAACGTCGAGCTTGGGGCGCTCGCCGATGCGCTTCTGCGACGGAACGAAGATGATCGCGCCGATCACGGCGAGAATCGCGAAGAACACGTTGATGTAGAGGTTCCAGCGCCAGCTGAAGTCTTGGGTGAGGTAGCCGCCCAGCAGCAGACCGACGGCCCCGCCGGCGCCGGCGATCGCACCGAAGACACCGAACGCGCGCGACCGCTCCTTCGGAATGGTGAACGTCGTGGTCAGCACGGCCAGCGCGGTCGGCGCGAGCAATGCGCCGAAGACACCCTGCAGGGCGCGTGCCGCGACCAGGGTTCCGAAGCTGTCAGCGGCCCCGCCCAGAGCGGATGCACCCGCGAAGCCGATGAGCCCGATGATGAAGGCGCGCTTGCGGCCGATCAGGTCTGACATTCGGCCGCCGAGCAGCAGGAGGCTGCCGAAGGCGAGCGAATAGGCCGTCACGACCCACTGGCGGTCTCCGTTCGAGAAACCGAGGTCGGCTTGGGCCGCGGGCAACGCGATATTCACGACAGTCGCGTCGAGCACGACCATGAGCTGCGCCAGTGCAACGGTGGCGAGAGTGAACCAGCGGCGAGTGGAGGCGGCAGCGACCGCCGTTTTTTCCGACATGTTTGATACTATATACGGTACTTAGCAGTTTCGGATATTGAGAGTTTCCGAGATCCGCAGAACGAACAAGAGAAAGGCGGCCGCTGCAATGACGCAGATCGACGCCCCCGACCTGCTCGACGCCCCTGACCTGCTCGACGCGCCCGACTCGCTCGACGAGGCCGCGAGCGCACCCAAGCTCGGGCGAAAGCGTGACCACACGCGTGATCCCGAGATTCTGGATGCCGCACTCGACGTGCTCGCCGAAACGGGTTACGACGGCATGACCATCGACATGGTCGCCGCCCGCGCCAAGGCCGGCAAGGCCACGCTGTACCGCCGCTGGCCATCCAAGGCTCATCTTGTGCTCGACGCCGTCGCCTGCATGAAGCAGAGCACCTACGACCTCGATCAGCTTCCCGACACCGGAACGTTGCGTGGCGACCTCGTGGCCATGATCAAGCCGCACTCGATCGAAGACGGCGAACGCAAGCTGCAGATCATGGCAGGGGTCATGTCGATGCTGTCGCGCGACCCCGGTCTTGCCGACGTGGTGAACGCGGCGATCGTCGAGCCGCGTGCCAGCGTGAACCGCATGTTCATGCGGCGGGCGATCGCGCGCGGCGAGATCTCGCCCGACGCCGATATCGAGACGCTGTCGATGATCACCCCGTCGATGGCCGCCTATCGCACCCTCGTGCTGAAGAAGCCGGTCGACCGCGAATTCTTGCTCTCGATCATCGACGGGGTGCTGTTGCCGGCCCTCGGCATCCGCACCCCGGCCTGACCGCGCAGGCCCCTCCGCCCCGGGCCCTCCCGCCCACCGCCCATATAGATCACAAAAACCGCCCCAAGAATCGAATCTTGGGGCGGTATTTGTGATCTATGCGGGTGCGCCCACCTTGGATGCGCGCGGATCAGTGCACGGCGACCAGGGGAGCGGCGTGGGCGTCTTCGGCCTGCGCCGTGGCGTGCGCCGCGTGAGCTGTGGCCGTGACGGTCGAGTGACGCGTGTAGAGCAGCGCCGAGACGACGGCGCCTACGGCGAAGAACAGGGCGCCCCAGGTGTAGGCGACGTTGTAGCTCGCGATCTGAGCCTGGGCGACGACATCGGCTGTCGCCGGCAGGTGTGAGCCGACGTAGCTGGCCGCGGCGGTCGCCGCCAGAGTGTTCAGCAGTGCGGTGCCGATCGAGCCACCGACCTGCTGGCTCGTGTTGACGGTGGCCGACGCCACACCGGCGAACTGCCGGTTGACGCCCAGCGTCGCGGTCTGCATCGCGGCCGGCATGATCGAACCCATGGCCAGACCAATGAGGAGCAGCGGCGGCAGGATGTTCGACACGTACGAGCTGTTCTGGTCGAGAGTGGTGAGGTAGAGCATCCCGATCACGCCGATCACCATGCCGATCGGCACCATGAGCTTCGGCCCGAATCGCGGCACGAAGATGTTCGTCGACAGCTGCGCCGAGAGAATCAGCATGCCGATCATCGGCAAGAACGCCGTACCGGTCTGGATGGGCGAGTACTGCAGCGACACTTCGAGGTAGTACGTCACGAAGAGGAAGACACCGAACATGCCTGCGCCCGCGATCAGAACCGCGAGGTACGAGGCGCCACGGTTGCGGTCGAGTACGACGGCCAGCGGCAGCAGCGGGTGCTTCGCCCTGCGCTGCCAGAGCACGAACGCGACGAGGAGAACGCCGCTCGCGACCAGGAAGCCCCAGCAGGAGGCCGCGCCCCAGCCGTCGGTCTCGGCGTTCGAGAAACCGTAGACCAGCGAGAAGAGCCCGCCGGAAACCAGAATCGTGCCCGGGATGTCGAGCTTCGGTCGAGGCCCGGTGCGAGCCACGGTGGTGACGAAGATCACGGCGCCGATGACAGCGATGATGGCGATGAACACGTTGATGTAGAGGTTCCAGCGCCAGTTGAAGTTCTCGGTGAGGATGCCGCCGAGAAGCAGGCCTACAGCGCCACCCGCACCGGCGATCGCGCCGAACACACCGAATGCGCGGGCGCGCTCCTTCGGAATGGTGAACGTCGTGGTCAGCACAGCGAGGGCTGTCGGTGCGAGCAGAGCGCCGAACGCACCTTGCAGCGCGCGAGCGGCGACGAGTGTTCCGAAGCTGTCGGCTGCACCACCGAGGGCCGACGCGACGGCGAAGCCGATGAGCCCGATGATGAAGGTGCGCTTGCGCCCCATCAGGTCGGAGAGTCGCCCGCCGAGCAGCAGCAGGCTGCCGAAGGCGAGGGAGTAGGCGGTGACGACCCATTGGCGGTCGGCGTTGGAGAAGCCGAGGTCGGCCTGGGCGGCGGGAAGGGCGATGTTGACGACGGTGGAGTCGAGGACGACCATCAGCTGCGCGAGCGCGACAACGCTGAGGGTCCACCAGCGACGTGACGATGCGCGAGCAGCATCTGACGGGGCTGTTGATACGGAGGAGGGCTGAGACATAAGCACCACTATATGCGGTACTGTTGAGTTTCGGAAATGAACAGTTCCTGAATTTACCTTTCGGAAACAAACAGAAACGAAGAAGCGACTAAGTTACCCATGACTGGCAAACGCAGAAGGAGTGACAGCCGCAATGACGCAGCTTGACCTGAATTCGCACGCAAAGGTGCCGGTCGCCGAAGCGCCGGAATCCGAGGCACTCGACTCAGCCGTGCTCGACACCGAGCCCTCTGAGCTAACCAAACTCGGCCGTAGGCGGGATCATTCCCGAGATGCAGATATTCTTCAGGCCGCTCTCGATGTGCTCGCAGAAACGGGCTACGACGGCATGACCATCGATATGGTCGCGGCACGTGCCAAGGCGGGCAAGGCGACGCTTTATCGGCGATGGCCGTCGAAGGGTCACCTGGTCGTCGATGCCGTCGCTTGTATGAAGAGCACGGATGCCGAGGCCGGCGCCGTGCCAGACACCGGCACACTGCGCGGTGACCTGCTCGCCATGATCAAGCCGCACACCGTCGAGCAAGGTGAGCGCAAACTGCGCATCATGGCCGGCATCTCGTCGATGATGTCGCGCGAACCGGAATTGGCCGGCATCGCAAAGCGGCAGATACTCGAGCCGCAGATGACGATCACCCGCACCCTGCTCCAGCGCGCCAAAGACCGGGGAGAGATCTCGCCCGACATCGATATCGAGCAGATTTCATGCATCAGCCCGGCGATGGCCGGGCACCGCGCACTGGTGCTCGGAAAGCCGGTCACACCGGAGTTCGTCTTGTCGCTCATCGACAACGTCATTCTCCCCGCATGCCGTTTAAGTAACGTACGTTAAGCCCACGGGGAACACGCAGGGCATGCCCAGTCGCGCACGGGTAACCTTAGCCAGTACTTGGTGACCAGAAAGGTGCCGGTTTTGCCGCAAGAACCGAAGAAAGACATGAGTTGGAGACGCATTTTCCGCTCTCCGATTCCGTACATTATTCTCGGCGCCGTCGCCCTGTGGATCGGCTTCGGCCTGATCACCGGGTCGGGGTTCCAGCAGGTGTCGACACAGCAGGGTCTGCAGTTTCTGCAAGACGGCAAGGTCTCGCAGGCGCTCATCGTCGACGGCGAACAGCGCGTCGACCTCACGCTCGCCACGGCCGACCCCAAGTACGGCACGAAGGTGCAGTTCTACTACGTCGCTCCTCGCGGCACCGAGGTCATCGACGCGGTCACCGCGGCGGCTCCGGTCGATGGGTTCAACGACCAGGTTCCGCAGACGAACTGGTTCGTCTCGCTACTCGGAATTCTGCTGCCGGTCATCCTCATCGGCGCCTTCTTCTGGCTGATGCTCTCGGGCATGCAGGGCGGCGGCAACAAGGTCATGCAGTTCGGCAAGTCGAAGGCCAAACTCGTCTCGAAAGACACCCCGAAGGTCACTTTCGCCGATGTCGCGGGCAACGATGAGGCCATCGAAGAGCTCGAAGAGATCAAAGACTTCTTGAAAGACCCGACCAAGTTCTTGGCCGTGGGCGCCCGTATTCCGAAGGGTGTGCTGCTGTACGGCGCTCCCGGTACCGGCAAGACATTGCTAGCACGGGCCGTCGCCGGTGAGGCCGGCGTGCCGTTCTATTCCATCTCGGGTTCAGACTTCGTCGAGATGTTCGTCGGTGTCGGCGCCAGCCGCGTGCGCGACCTGTTCGAACAGGCCAAGCAGAACTCGCCCGCCATCATCTTCATCGACGAGATCGATGCCGTGGGCCGTCACCGTGGCGCCGGCATGGGCGGCGGGCACGACGAGCGCGAGCAGACCCTCAACCAGTTGCTGGTGGAGATGGACGGCTTCGACGTCAAGACCAACGTCATCCTCATCGCGGCGACGAACCGCCCCGATATTCTCGACCCCGCGCTTCTTCGCCCAGGCCGTTTCGACCGTCAAATCGGCGTGGATGCTCCCGACCTGCAAGGTCGTAAGCAGATTCTCGAGGTGCACGGCCGTGGCAAGCCCCTCGCGGCCGGTGTCGACCTCGAAGTGCTCGCCCGCAAGACGCCCGGTTTCACTGGCGCCGACCTGGCGAACGTGCTGAACGAGGCCGCGTTGCTCACGGCTCGCTCGAATGCGCAGCTCATCGACAACCGCGCGCTCGACGAGGCGGTCGACCGCGTCATGGCCGGCCCGCAGCGCCGCACGCGCATCATGCGCGACAAAGAGAAGCTCGTCACGGCCTACCACGAGGGCGGTCACGCCCTGGTGGCCACCGCGATGAACTACACCGACCCGGTGACGAAGATCACGATTCTGCCGCGAGGCCGCGCGCTCGGGTACACCATGGTGCTGCCGCTCGAAGACCGGTACTCGGTTTCGCGCAACGAATTGCTCGATCAGCTGGCGTACGCCATGGGCGGCCGTGTTGCCGAAGAAGTCGTCTTCCACGATCCCACAACGGGTGCGTCGAACGACATCGAGAAGGCGACCGACACCGCACGCAAGATGGTGACCGACTACGGAATGAGCGCGAACGTCGGCGCGGTCAAGCTCGGCAGTGCATCCGGGGAGATGTTCCTCGGGCGCAATATGGGCCACGAGCGCGACTACTCCGACAATCTCGCCCAGCAGGTGGATGCCGAGGTGCGCCTGCTCATCGAGGCCGCTCACGACGAGGCCTGGCAGGTCTTGAACGACAACCGCGACATTCTCGACCGCCTGGCGACCGAACTGCTCGAAAAAGAGACGCTCGATCAGCACGAGCTGGCCGAGATCTTCAAAGACGTTCGGCACCTTCCCCCCCGCCCGCAATGGCTCTCGAGCTCGAAGCGCCCCGTCTCGTCGATCCCGCCGGTCGACTTCGTCAAGGCGAAGGCTCCGATCGACCTGGGTGCCACCGACGGCGGCATCTCGAGCGAGCCCGAGCCAGAGGCCAAGCCGAAGCGCGCTCCGCAGGGCACGCCGCGGCCCGCCACGGCGTAGCCTCGCCCGCCCTGGCCGACGTGGTAGACAAGGCACGAATAGAATCCGCGGTGCTCGAGCTCCTTGCCGCGATCGGTGAAGACCCCGCCCGCCCGGAGCTCGAGGGCACCCCTCGACGGGTAGCCGACGCCTACGCCGAATTCTTCTCAGGCGTGGGCGTCGATGCCGTCGACGCGCTGGGTGAGACGTTTCCGTTCGAGGGCAGCGCAGTCGGCGCTCCTGCGGGTGCTGACGTCGCCGCGATTGAGGGCGGTGAGGGCGGCGCGGGCACTCCAGCACACGCCGAGCCCGTGCTCATGCGGGGCATCCGCTTCCGCTCCGTCTGCGAACACCACCTGCTGCCGTTCGCCGGCACCGCGCACATCGCGTATGTGCCGGGCGATCGTCTCGTCGGGCTCGGGCGGCTGCCCGCAGTGGTCGACGTGCTCGCTTCGCGGCCGCAGTTGCAAGAGCGGCTCGGCGAGCAGATCGCCCAGACCATTTCAGACGGGCTCGATGCCCGGGGCGTACTTGTGGTGCTCGAAGCGACTCACGGCTGCGTGACCCTTCGCGGGCCTCGGCAGACCGACAGCACCACGGTCACGGTGGCCAGCCGCGGCACGCTCTCCGAGCCGGCCGCACGCGCCGAGCTGATGGCGCTGATCGGCCGGCCGGCCGCCGCGTCGCCGGAGCCAGACGCCTCGCACGGGGTGGCACTGTGACCGACGTCGGCGCCGCCTTCTCGAGGCGCAGGCGCTCCACCTCGGCGACAGAGGTCGCGCCCCCGAAGTGGGAGACGCTGCCGACAGGCCGAACGCTCATCATGGGTGTGCTCAACGTGACGACCGATTCCTTCAGCGACGGCGGTCGCTGGCTGCGCTCCGAAGCCGCCATCGCCCACGGAGTCGAGCTTGCCGCGGCCGGCGCCGACCTCATCGACGTGGGCGGCGAGTCGACACGCCCGGGTGCTCGGCGCATCCCGGTCGCCGAAGAGCAGAGCAGAGTCATCCCGGTGATCGGTGAGCTCGCCCGGCGAGGCATCGCGGTGAGCGTCGACACGATGAACGCCTCGACCGCCGAAGCGGCCGTCGAGGCCGGAGCGCTCATCGTGAACGATGTCTCGGGCGGGCTCAGTGATGAAGCGATGCGCGACACGATCATCCGGCTGGATGCGCCGTTTCTCGTCTCGCACTGGCGCGGCCACAGCGCCACGATGAATTCCAAGGCGATCTACGCCGACGTGGTGAAAGAGGTCTCGCACGAGCTCGAGTACCGTGTGGCCGAACTGGTGGTGCGCGGGGTGAACCCCGACAAGCTGCTGATCGATCCGGGGCTCGGTTTCGCCAAGAACTCCGAACACAACTGGAAGATCTTGGGTCACCTCGACCGCTTCACCCGTATCGGCCTGCCGGTTGTCATCGGCGCCTCGCGCAAGCGGTTCATGGGCGAACTGGTGCCAGAGGGTGCGCCGATGGAAGATCGCGATTTCGTCTCTGCAGTGACGGCGGCGCTCGCCGCCGGGGCCGGGGCGTGGGCGGTGCGCGTACACGATGTCGAGACCACGAAAGCCGCGCTCGCGGTGGCCGAGCAGTGGAAGACGGGGGCCCGATGAGCGACCTCGGCCGGGCATCCGCTAGTCTGCGAATTGTGCCTCGTGAACCCGACTCTTTGACACTCACCGGTTTGCGCGTGCTTGCGCACCACGGCGTTTTCGACTTCGAGCGCCGCGACGGCCAGCCGTTCGTCATCGATCTGACGGTGTGGCTCGACACCTCGAGCGCGGCGGAGGCCGACGATCTCGGTCAGACCCTGCACTACGGCGAACTCGCGGTCGAAGTGGCCGACGCAGCGACGAAAGACCCGGTTGATCTCATCGAGACTCTGGCCGAACGCGTGGCGCAGGTTGTGCTCGCCCATGACGTGGCGCAGACGGTGCGTGTGACGGTTCACAAGCCGGAAGCGCCCATCACCGTGCCGTTCACCGACGTTTCGATCACCATCACGAGGAGCCGGGCATGAGGTGTTGTTCATGAGGCCGGAGAATCTGCGCGTCACTCTGCCTGCGGTCATTGCTCTCGGCGGCAACCTCGGCGATCGCGAGGCGACGCTGCGAGATGCCGTTGCCGACCTCGCGCGCACCGACGGCATCATCGTCGACGCGGTTTCGAGTCTCTACGAGACCGACGCTCTGAAGCCGGATGGCGTCGACTTGAGCGCCCCCGCGTACCTGAACGCCGTGATTCTGGTGCGTTCGGCGCTGCAGCCGCTCGAACTGCTCGACGTGTTGCACACGGTCGAAAAGGCTCACGATCGGGTGCGCGTCGAACACTGGGGCGACCGCACCCTCGACCTCGACATCATCACGTTCGCCGGCCTCGAATACCACGACGACGCGTTGACGCTGCCGCATCCGCGAGCCTTCGAACGCGCGTTCGTGCTGGCGCCGTGGCACGAGATCCAGCCGAATGCCACCCTGCCCGGTCACGGCCCGATCACCCCGTTGCTCGCGGCGACCTACGAGAGCCCGCGCCTGTACTCGCGGTGGGAACGATGAAACGCACCCGCCCGCTGACCCTTGTGGTGCTCGGCATCTTCGGCGCACTCGTCGGCTTTTTTCTCGAGGTGGGGCTGGCGTCATCGGGTCAGCCGATCATCTCGCTGCCCATTTCGCTGTCGATCACTCTCGTGGCCGCCGGCGCGATCGTGGTCGTGCTGGCCGTGCCCATCGCGAGGGCGATTCGCGGCACCAACCCGCACCCCATCAACCCGTTCCGCGCGATGCGCATCGCTGTGCTGGCCAAGGCGTCGAGCATGGTGGGGTCGCTGATCGCCGGGCTGGGCCTGGGTGTTGTGATCTACCTGCTCTCCCGGTCTGTCGTTCCGGCCGTCTCATCTCTCTGGATGAGCATCGCCGCGGCCGTGGCAGGCGCGATCCTGCTGACCTGCGGGCTGGTCGCCGAGAAGCTCTGCACCCTCCCCCCTGAAGATCCTGATCATCGTGAGCCTGCACCCGACCGCCGGTTAAGCTGATCAGGTGAGCAAAAGCACTGACTCGCGGCGGCTGTCGGCAGTTCTTTCCACAGAACTCGGCGGAGAGTGGCAGCGGGTCAGCCCCAAGTACGTCGCCATCGAGGTCGCCGCATCGATACTGACTGGCGTTATTTTCGCTGCGATCAGCGTTTTCTTCATCGTTGTCGTGCACTGGTGGTTCGGCTGGTGGATGCTCGGGGCCAGCATCGTCATCGCCATCACCTTGCTCGTGGTGGCGCCCCGGCGCGCTCGGGCCATCGGGTATCAGCTGCGCGCCGACGACCTGCTCTTCCGCCGCGGAATCATGTTCTTCCGCATCGTCGCCGTGCCCTACGGGCGCATGCAGCTCATCGACGTCAACCGGGGGCCGCTCGGGCGCATTCTGGGGTTGAGCGACCTGAAGTTCGTGACTGCTGCCGCAACGACGGCGGTGTCGATTCCGGGCCTGCCGGAGGCGGAGGCCGACGAACTGCGTGACCGGCTCGTGGCGCTCGCCGAGACGCGGAGGTCTGGGCTGTGAGCGGCCCGGGCGTGGCCGGGGCTTCCCGGGGCTACGCCGCACGCCTCGCCGACGGCGAGTGGCACCGCCTCTACTGGGCCTCACCCCTGCTCAAGGGCGGGTTCGCCCTGGTCGCGATCCTTGGTTTCATCCTGGCGAACCTGCGCGAGCGGCTCGTCGACTTCTTCATTCCGGGGCCGGGCGACGGTAGTGGCGGAGGGCGTGGCCCGGGCGACAACGGCGACATTGTGGCGCTGGTCTACGACCACGGCCAGACCGGCATCGCCCTGCTGATCATCGCGGGCGTGCTGCTGCTGTCTGTCGCGGCGTTCGCCGTGGCCTGGCGGATGCACACCTTCCGTATCAGCGACGACGCCGTCGAGGTGCGCAACGGCATCGTCTTTCGCCACAACCGGCAGGCGCGGCTCGACCGCATTCAGGGCATCCACATCACCCGGCCGTTCTTCGCCCGGCTCTTCGGGGCCGCCAAGATCGAGCTGAGCGTGGCGGGGCAAGATGCGAAGGTCGACTTGGCGTACCTCGGGTCGGGCCAGGTCGACGATCTTCGGCGCGAGATCTTACGCCGGGCATCCGGAGTTCAGGCTGCGGAGGGTGAGCTGCTCGAGGCATCCGCGGTCCAGCCCGGGCTCGTGAACCGGCGCGTGCATGAGCTTCTGGCGCCCGAACTCGACCCGGACGAGGCGCCGGCCGAATCAGTGGTGAAAATCACCCCCCTGCGGCTCATCGGCTCGCTGATTCTGAGCGAGTTCACGGTGTTTCTGCTGCTCGTGGTGGCGGCGCTCATTCTGTCGTCGACGTGGGTGCATCACGCGCTCATCCTGGTTCTGCTGCTGCCGAGCCTTTTGGGTTCACTGGGGTTCTACGTGCGGCGCTTCACGAAGTCGGCGCGCTATTCGATCGCCGCGACGCACGACGGCGTGCGTGTCGGGTTCGGCCTGCTCAGCACGAGCAACGACACGCTGCCGCCCGGGCGGATTCACGCCATCGAGGTGACGCAGCCGATTCTGTGGCGCCCGTTCGGCTGGTGGATGATCCGCATCAACCGTGCCGGGCACGCCTCTTCGCACGGCTCGGCAGGGCAGCACCACACCCTACTGCTGCCGGTGGGCCGGGCCGCCGACGTCGACAAGGTGCTCGGACTACTGCTGCCGGGGCTGACCGGGGCCGAGACGCAGCATCTCGTCCTCGCGGGGCTTTCGGCATCGCACGGTGCGGGCTTCACGGATGCCCCGCGGCGCGCCATGGTGCTGCGCCCCTTTTCGTGGCGGCGCACGGGCTACGCCACGACGGCCGATGCCGTGCTGCTGCGCTCGGGATTCTTCTGGCGCCGGCTGATGGTGGTTCCGCTGGCGCGGATGCAGAGCCTGCATGTGGCGCAAGGGCCGGTCAGACGGATGTTCAACCTCGCGGCCTTGCACTTCAATACCATCGCGGGGCCCGTGCGGGCCAGCCTCGGCGTCATCGACAAGGGGCTCGCGTTGTCGGCGTTCGAGTCGCTCTCGGCGGCGGCCGTAGTGGCGGCTGCTGCCGACGGGTCACACCGCTGGGCGGAGGCGCCGGCGGTTTCGCAGTTCCTTCCGGCACAGTCCGCGACTGCGCCGCCCACTCCAGCCCAGCTTGTAACCGTGCCGCCGACGGTCGGGCGAGATATCGGCCCCGCGGCAGACTCTCCCGTCGAGACTTCACAGTCCGCAGCCCCACGAACAGGACGACACGCATGACCCCCGCGCAACGCTCCGGCCGGCTCGGCATCGGCATCATCGGCGCCGGCCGGGTCGGGCCGGTGCTCGGCGCCGCGCTCGCCGGTGCCGGGCACGCGATCGTGGGCGTCGCGGCGGTGTCGGAGGCCAGCCGTGAGCGGGCCGAGGTGATGTTGCCGGGTGCGCCCATCCTCGACATCCCGTTGCTGATCGAGCGCAGCGAACTGGTGCTCATCGCCGTGCCGTCGAGCGAACTCGAGGCCTTGGTTGAAGGGCTCGCGGCAACGGGCGCATGGCAGCCGGGGCAGCTCGTCATTCACACCGCACCCGGCTTCGGCATCGGGGTGCTGCGTCCCGCGTTGGCTGCCGGAGCGATACCGCTCGCCCTGCATCCCGCAATGGCGTTCACCGGGTCGAGCATCGACATCGCCCGTCTCGCGGGAACGTATTTCGCCGTCACCGCTCCGGCGCCGGTGCTGCCGATCGGGCAGGCGCTCGTGGTGGAGATGGGCGGCGAGCCCGTCATCGTCGCCGAAGACGACCGCGCGGCGTACGCCGAGGCCATCGAGACGGCCACCACGTTCTCGAGCGCCATCGTCGATCAGGCCACGGGCATCCTCACCGCCATCGGCATTCCGTCACCCGGCCGTATGCTCGCGCCGCTCGTGCGCTCGTCGGTCGAGAACGCTCTGCAGGGCGCCGCGGGCCCCGACGACGCCTTCGGGCTCGACCTCGGGCTCGACCTGTAGCTCCGGCGACGGCCTTGGGCTCGGCCCGTAGCGAGTAACATCGTGTCGTACGGCGCGCGGGCCGTGTCCGCCTTCTGCGGCTGGCACCACCAGCTCTCGCGCGCATCACGTGAGGCTGCGAGGCAGCCCGCGAGGCTACGACAGCCTCGCGCAGAGAAGGAGAACCTGTGCCGACACTCGCTGTCACGATCGATGACGTGCGCGCCCAGATCGCCGCCGCGAGGCAGGATACCGCCGCCGCCCGCGTCGCACTCGTGCCCACCTTGGGCGCCCTGCACGCCGGCCACCTGGCGCTGATCGCGCGCGCTCGCCAGATCGCCGAGATCGTGGTGGTGTCGATCTTCGTCAACCCGCTGCAGTTCAACGAGAGCGAAGATCTCGACCGCTATCCGCGCGACCTCGACTCCGACCTCGCTACCATCGAGGCGGCCGCGGCCGACGCCGGCACCATTGTGTTCGCCCCGAGCGTCGCCGAGATGTACCCCGATGGGCGCCCTCAGACGAAGCTCTCGGCCGGAACCGTGGGCAACCTGCTCGAGGGCCGCAGCCGCGCCGGGCACTTCGACGGAGTGCTCGTCGTCGTGAACAAGCTGCTCAACATCGTGCAGCCCGACGTGGTGCTGTTCGGCCAGAAGGATGCCCAGCAGGTCTTCGTGGTGAGCCGCATGATCGCCGACCTGAACCTGCCGGTCGCGGTCGAGGTCGTGCAGACGGTTCGCGAAGACGATGGGCTCGCGCTCTCCAGCCGCAACCGTTTTCTCGACGAACGTGAACGCCTCGCCGCCCGGGTGCTCTCGCACACCCTCGAGGCAGCCGACTCCGCTGCCGATGGCGGAATCGACGCCGTCATCGCCGCCGCCCAGTCAGCCAGTATGGGCGAGCCGCTCGTCGACCTCGAGTATCTCAGCGTGGTCAA
>JAODBB010000023.1 GCA_025463745.1 Subtercola sp. | reverse complement strand
GTCACCCGCCGCGCGGTGTGACCCGCCTGCCTGCCCGCCCGCCTGCCCGAATCCGTTTTGCGAAGAAGCACCTTCCCGGGGCGTTTAGCGTGCTTCTTCGCACATTCGAGCGCCTCTAGACATCGAGGCCGAGTTTCTTGCGCAGTGAGGCCACGTGTCCGGTGGCTTTCACGTTGTAGAGCGCCAGCGTGATGACGCCGTTCTCGTCGAGCACGAACGTCGACCGCAGCACTCCGGTGACCGTCTTGCCGTAAAGCGACTTCTCGCCGTAGGCGGCATACGCCTTGTGCACCGTGAGGTCGACGTCGGAGAGCAGGGGAAAATTGAGCCCCTGCTCAGCCGCGAACTTCACCAGCTCCGACGGTGCGTCTTTCGAAATGCCGAGCACCTGATACCCCGCGCTCTTCAGCGAGTTGATGTTGTCGCGAAAGTCGCACGCCTCTGTCGTGCAGCCGGGGGTGCCGGCGGCCGGATAGAAGTACACAACCACCTTCTGCCCGCGGTAATCGGCAAGCGAAACCGGTGTCCCGGTGGAGTCGTCGAGCGTGAAATCGGGTGCTGCCGACCCTGCGGTCAGGCGTTCGGAAATGTCAGTCATGGGAGCTCTCACAGTCGTCGCTGGGCCGGTTCGCTCCGGCCTTCTCCTCATGCTAGTGTTTATCCTCGGCTCGGGTATTGCGCGAGTCGCCATGCACCTCTAGCTCAATTGGCAGAGCAACTGACTCTTAATCAGTGGGTTCCGGGTTCAAGTCCCGGGGGGTGCACTTCACGACCTGAGGGTGCGATCTGCGATCATTTCCGACGCCGCACCAACCCGTTAACGACACATCACGGCCAGTTGACGACACATCAACGGCCGCTGTGCGTCAATGATCACGCGGGGTATGAGAAACTGCTACGCTCCTGACGATGCTTGACGAGAATCACCCCATTTTCGCATCGCGAAGTTGCAATTCAGAACGTGCCTCACCATCAATTTGCACCATTTGACCGGTCGAAGGAGACCGCCATGACGCAGAGTGAAATATCTCAATCGAACGATCCGCGAGCAGGCATCAAGCGGGCTTTCACCGCAACAGGCCTCTCGGTGCTCACGGTGGTGACGGCGGTTCTCGTGATCGTCGCCGTCACCCACTGACACGGGTCCACTGACACGGGCTGCACTGTCGCGCGTTCCCTCACTGACACAGGCCGCCGCCCCGTGAGCTCCCGGCGCCGCGCCGCGTTCATGCTCGAAGCCACTCCGCGCACCGGATGCTCGGCGCGGCTATAGGGTCGACACATGTCTACGGCTCCTGACCTGTCGCCCCGCCCGCACGGGGTCGGCGGCACGACCGAAGAGCTCCGGCGCTCGAATCTCGCGCGCATTCTCGGGCTCGTGCACCGCGAGGGAGACCTTTCGCGCGCTGAACTGACGCGTCTGACCGGCCTCAACCGGTCGACCATCGGCGGTCTGGTCGGCGAGCTGCGTGAGCTCGGCTTGGTGTTCGAGAGCATGCCGGAGTCGGGTGGCAGCAATCGCGCCGGCCGCCCCAGCCCCATCGTGCACGCGTCGAGGCAGGTCGCGGCGATTGCGGTGAACCCGGAGGTCGACGCCATCCATGTCGGCCTCGTTGCCCTGGGCGGTCACGTCATCGAGCGAGTGAGGGTCGAAACAACAGGCTCACCGACGTCGCGCCAGGTCGTCGAGATGGCACGGGCCGCCATCGCGGGGCTGCTGGCCTGGCACGAGGCAGACCTGCGCATCGTCGGCGTCGGTCTCGCTGTGCCCGGCCTCGTGCGCAGCTCAGACGGCCAGGTGCGCAGTGCCGACCACCTCGGCTGGGTCGATGAGCCGCTCACCGAGATGATCGCCGAGGCGACCGGCTACCGTGCCGTTGCCGCCAACGCCGCTCAACTCGGCATGCGGGCCGAAAGCGTGTTCGGTGCGGGCAAGGGCGTGGATGATCTGGTCTACCTCATCGGGGGCGCCAGCGGCATCGGCGGCGGTGTGCTCACCGGGGGCCAGCTCCTGACCGGCTCCGACGGTTATGCCGCAGAGTTCGGGCACACCTTCGTGCAGAGCGGGGGAACGCTGTGCACCTGCGGTGCGAATGGATGCTTCGAGGCCGAAGTGACCCAAGGGGCACTGTTGGCCGCTGCGGGGCTCGAGCCGAACGAGGCCGATCAACTCGCCGAACGGCTCGGCCGGGCATCCGACCCCGCAGTTCTGGCTCTGCTGGCGCACGACCGTGAGCTGGTTCGCATCGCGGTGAAGAATGCCGTCAACTTGTTCAATCCGCGGCTGGTCGTCGTCGGCGGGTTTCTCGCAGCGCTGTTCGGTGCTGCGGCGACGAGTGTCGACGGGCTCGCTGGAGAGTCGATCGTCACCTCTCGGGAGTCGCTTCAGGTCGCGCCCGCGCTGCTCGGCCCCGACCAATTGATGGTGGGGGCGGCAGAACTCGTATTCTCCGAATTATTGCTCGACCCCGTCGCGATTCTGAGCTTGTAACCGCTCTCACGCCCGGCGTGTCGCCGATTGTTTCTGTAACAAACTAATCTCGATTCTGAACCGCCTGCGGCCGTAGTTGCCCGAATTAGCGGCCATCTGCGGCAAATGATGCCGCCTAACAGCCTCTGCGTGCCCACGATGCGACTTGCAATTGGGGTCGACTCCTGCGTATGTTGTGGATGTCAACAAACGGCATCGGAGTGGCTGCCCTCCAGCACCTGCAGCATCCACTCCTCTTACAAGGAGGTATTTGATGCGCAAGAGGCTTCTCGCGACAGGCGCCATTCTGGCGGCCAGCGCGCTGCTGCTCGCCGGCTGCTCCAGCGGCTCCAGCAGTTCAGACGGCAGCGCCGCAGCAGCGGTGAACACCAACCCCGACGGCAAGGGCCAGACCCTGACGCTGTGGGACTACGAAGACGACACCAGTGCCATGGGCATCGCCTGGAACGCGGCGATCAAAGAGTTCGAGACCGAGACCGGTGCGACCGTGAACTTCGAAGCGAAGAGCTTCGAAGGCATCCGCTCGACCGCGAGCCAGGTGCTGAACTCCGACGCCGCCCCCGACATTCTCGAGTACAACAAGGGCAACGCCACAGCGGGCCTGCTCGCCAGCCAAGGTCTGCTCTCGAACTTGGATGACGCGGTTGCGGCATACGGCTGGGACAAGAAGCTCGCCCCGTCGCTGCAGACCACGGCGAAGTACGACGAGAAGGGCGTCATGGGGTCGGGCAGCTACTACGGCATTCCGAACTACGGCGAGTTCGTCGACGTGTACTACAACAAAGACATGTTCGCGAAGTACAACCTCGCGGTGCCGACCACGTTCGACGAGTTTCAGAACGCGCTCGCCACGTTCAAGGCGGCCGGAATCACGCCTCTTGCCGAGTCTGCTGCCGAATACCCGCTCGGCCAGCTGTTCTACCAGCTCGCACTGAGCAGCGCCACCCGCCAGTGGGTGACCGACTACCAGACCTACACCGGCACCGTCGACTTCCAAGACAAAGACTTCACCTTCGCGGCGAACACCATCAAAGACTGGGTCGACAAGGGGTACATCTCGGCTGACTCCACCGGAATGAAGGCAGAGGATGCCGGTACCGCGTTCGAAGCGGGCACCAACCCCATTTTCTACTCGGGTTCGTGGTGGTACGGGCGGTTTGTCAAAGAGATCACGAACTTCCAGTGGTCGTCGTTCCTCTTCCCTGGCTCGACCATGGCGCCCGGGTCCAGCGGAAACCTGTGGGTCGTTCCTGAGAACTCGAAGAACAAAGACCTCGCGTACAAGTTCATCGACATCACCATGAGCGCCCCGATTCAGGCTCTCATCGGCAATAACGGCGGTATTCCGGTGGCGGCGACCGCCTCAGACATCACCGACCCGAAGAGCCAGGAGCTGATCACGAACTTCAACACCCTCACGGCTCGTGACGGTTTGGCGTTCTACCCCGACTGGCCCACCCCGACCTTCTACGACCAGCTGAACGCCGGCCTGCAGGAGCTCGTGAACGGCACCAAGAGCCCGGCAGACATGCTCACCGAGATCGGCGCAGAGTACCAAGACGGCGTCGACACCATAACCAAGGGTTAGCTCCACATCGAGTGAGCCCGAAGTGCGAACCGGTTCGAAAGAACCCGCACTTCGGGCCCACGAGATGGGCGGGGCGGATGCCCGGCCAGGGGTTGCGCGTTACGCAGCCCCGATCATCCACGTGTTTCGAAAGAAGGTAGAGCCATGGCGAGCGTCACCGCAGTCGGCAAACCACGAGGCAGCAAAGCGCAGCGCGTCAAGAAGCCGCGCTACGAAGAAGAGTCGTTGCTGCCCAACAGCGGCAAGGGCAAGGCCGGCTTCTGGCTCTACCTGATTCCCGGGTTCATACTGCTCACCGCCATCGTGGTCGTTCCGCTGGTCTGGAACGTCTACCTGAGTTTCACCTCGTATCGGGGCATCAAGCCGCCGAAGTGGATCGGCCTCGACAACTGGGTCGAACTGATGGGCGATCAAAAGTTCTGGACCAGTTTCGGCAACAGCATCGCGATGATCGTGGCGATGGTGGTCATTCCCACCCTCGTCGGCCTCGTGCTCGCCGCCCTGCTGTTCGACCTGATCGGCAAGAAGTTCGGCGGCCGGCTGGCCAGCTTTCTTCGTGCCACCTACTACCTCCCGCAGATTCTGCCGGCGGCCATCGCGGCCGTGGTGATCGGCTGGATTCTGCGCCCCGACAACGGCGCGCTCAATGAGATGCTGCAGGCCGTGGGCCTCGGCGCCTTGGCGCACAACTGGCTGGGCAGCCCCGACACCGCGCTGCTCAGCATCATGGGCGTCATGGTCTGGGTGCAGATCGGCTACCCGGTCGTCATCTTCATGGCGGCGCTGCAGCGGGTCGATCCCGAACTCTATGAAGCGGCAGAGCTCGACGGTGCCAATTGGTTTCAGCGGTTCCGCTCGATCACCGTCACGATCATCCGGCCCGAGATCTTCGTGGTCACGCTCACCAGCACCATCGCGGCATTGAAGGTCTTCGGCCCGATCTACACGCTGACCCGCGGTGGCCCCGGCACGGCGACCATCGTGCCGAGCTACTACTCGTACAGCGAATTCTTTCAGAGCCAGCAGGTGGGGTACGGCGCGACGATCGCTACGGCGCTCACCATTGTGATCATCATCGTGGCTGTGTTCTTCATCAAAGCCCAGAACCGGGCAGAGCGAGCGGAGAGTGGGCGCTGATGGCCACCATCACGAGTGACCGGCGGGCGGGGCGCAACCAGCCGCCGGCGTCACGCACCGACAATCCGGGCGTGAAATTCGTGCCACGCAAGAAGAAGTCGAAGCGCACCACGGCCGACTGGCTGCTGCTCGCCGGTGCCATCGTGGTCGGCGTCGCCATCGCGGTGCCGTTCTACCTGATTCTCATCAACTCGTTCAAGTCGCCGGCAGACTATGCCAGCGGCGGCCCGCTGCAGTGGCCGACAGCGCTGAACTTCGACGGCATCGTGAAGTTCTGGAACCGCGTCGACTTCCCGCAGAAACTCTGGAACTCGTTCTTCATCTCTGCGCTCGTCGCGATCTTCGCGGTGGTGATCTCGGTCTTGAACGCCTACGCCATCGGCATCGGCCGGGTTCGCGGCCGCACCTGGATCGTGGTGCTGTTCTTGCTGGCCAACGTGCTGCCGCAAGAGGCGCTGCTCTACCCGCTGTACTTCATGTTCAAGC